>NZ_JBJHAH010000001.1:0-243011 GCF_054050915.1 Modestobacter sp. SYSU DS0875
CGGAGGTGGAAGCGGCGTGAGTCGTGGAGCTGACCGGTACTAATAGGCCGAGGGCTTGATCACACACACCATCCAGCCTTTTCTTGCAATGTTGTGTCGCGTCCACTGTGCAGCTCTGAAACGACGAACACCCCCTGTCTTGTCGGGGGGTGTCGATGGTTTCACAGTGTTACGGCGGTCATGGCGAAAGGGAAACGCCCGGTCTCATTCCGAACCCGGAAGCTAAGCCTTTCAGCGCCGATGGTACTGCCCGGGGGACCGGGTGGGAGAGTAGGACGCCGCCGGACAATCTTTCCCGGAACGGGGTCGCAGCCACAGGCTGCGGCCCCGTTCCGGCGTTTCCGGGGTCGGTCACCGGCCGCAGGGAGCCTGTGGTCCGCGCCGGGAGCACAGCGGGCGGTGGGGCTCACGCACCTTCCGCGCGGCGGCGCGCACCCCGGCTTCGGCATTGGCGTCCGCGCGGACAGCGCACACCCGCGTCCGGCGTCGAGGGAGTGCGACGTTCGCGGGTGCGCAGGCACCCGCTGATCGGCGTCACGTGACGCGAGTACCGCCGGATGCACGGTCCCGCTGCGTCGATCAGCGGCGGCGATCCGGTGGTGCCGTCGTCGCACCGACGTTGTCGTCCAACCACCGGTTCAACGGGGCGAACGCACGCCAGGCCTCGCGCACCCGCTCCAGCGCCGCGGCAGTGTGCAGCCACTCAGCGGGTTCCCACTGCCGGGACCCGTGCAGCGCCTTGTGCCGGAGCAGCTCGATGCGTGGGTGGTCGGCCGGCCACCCGCGGGGAGACCGCACCAACCGGTCGCCGTCGATGTCGAACCCTGCCGCACGCAAGCGCTCCACCTCGGCCACCAGCCGGGGGCCCTGCAGGTCGTCGGCCACGGCCCGCCGGAAGCGCTCCAGCTGATCGGGCTGCAGCCGCCAGCAGCCCCCGGCCACCCGCAGGCCGTCCGCGGACAGCTGCACGTACACCGAGCCCAGGCCCGCTCCGTCCGGGTGCAGCACGGCGCCCTGGTGCGTCTTGTACGGCGTCTTGTCGTGGCTGAAGCGCACGTCGCGGTAGGGGCGGAACAGCTTGGGCGTGCCGAACTCACCGGTGAGTTCGTCGACCAGCGCCTGCATGGGGCCGCGGACGTGGGCCTCCCAGTCGGCGCGGTGCGCCGTCCAGTAGGCCCGGCTGTTGTCCGCCTCCAGGCCCTCGTAGAAGACCAGCCCCTCGTCGGGGAAGCCGCTGAACCCCACCCCGCTCCTCACCGTGCCGCGTCGTCGTCGAACCAGCTGTGCCACCGCTCCTGGGGCACCGTCGCGCTGCCCGCGTCCAGGGTGCGGGTCCACCCGTCGGGTGCCCACCCGGCGCCGGCCAGGAAGCGGGCGGTGACGGCGTCTGCCGCCGGCAGCCACATCACCAGGCCCGGCGCGCCCAGCGACCGGGCCGCGTCGGCGACCGCGGCCAGGAGGCGGCTGCCGTGCCCGCGCCGTCCCCAGCGGGGCTCCACGGCCAGCGCAACGATCTCGAGCAGACCGGAGCCGGGATCCTCCTCCGCGGGGGCGCAGGCGGCCAGCCCGACGACGGACTCCCCTTCCTGGGCCACGAACACCCGGTGGGCCGGCGACGGAGGGGTGTCCACGGACCGGCGCCAGGTGCTCGCCGCCGCGTCGTCGTCCCACCCGTCGAGCACCTCGTCGGGCAGCACCTCGCGGTAGGCGGTGCGCCAGGTGACGACCTGCACCCGGGCGATCGCCGCGGCGTCGTCCGCCACGGCCGGGCGCACCGACACCTCCGCGCGACCGCGCGGGCCGGGGAGCGGGGGCAGGTCCACTCCGGCAGCCTAGGTCGTCGGCCGCTCCGGCCCGACCCGCGCCCGTCGTACCCCCAGGGCAGGATCGAGCGCGTGACCACGGCTGTCGAGCGGCTCCCCGCCGCCCTCGCCCGGCGGATGGCGCTGGCCGCCCAGGGGTTCGCCGGACCACGTCCCAGCGGCGCGGTCGGCACCCGTCAGCTCCGGCGTACCGCCGAGCGGCTGGCCGTGGTGCAGATCGACTCGGTCAACGTGCTGTCCCGGTCGCACTACCTGCCCTACTTCAGTCGGCTGGGTCCCTACGACCGGGCGGCCCTCGACGCCTTCTCCAACCGCCGGCACGACCTGTTCGAGTACTGGGCGCACGAGGCATCGTTCCTGCCGGTCCGCCTGCAGCCCTGCTTGAGGTGGCGCATGGACGCCGCCGACCGCGAGGCCTGGGGCTCGATGACCCGGGTGCAGCGCGAACGGCCGGAGTACGTGGCAGCGCTGCTGGACCGGGTGCGCGCGGAGGGGCCGCTGCGGGCGAGCCAGCTGCAGGAGGCGCGCCCGAACCGCCCCGGGAGCATGTGGAACTGGCACGCCGGCAAGGCCGCCCTGGAGTACCTGTTCTTCACCGGTGCGCTCACCGCCCGCGCCCGCACCGCCTCCTTCGAGCGCGTCTACGACCTCACCGAGCGGGTCCTGCCCGCCGCCGTCGTCGACGCACCCACCCCCGACCGGGCCGACGCCATCCGCGAGCTGGTGCGCACCGCCGCACGCGCGCTCGGTGTCGCCACCGAGACCGACCTGCGCGACTACTTCCGACTGGCCCCGGCCGACGCCCGGACGGCGATCGCCGAGCTCGCCGACGCCGGGGAGCTGACGCCGGTCGAGGTCGCCGGCTGGGGGCGGCCGGCGTGGGTCGACCCGCTGGCCCGCCGGCCGCGCTGGACCCGGGCGCGGGCGCTGCTCAGTCCGTTCGACTCGCTGGTGTGGGAACGCCCCCGGGTCGAGCGGGTCTTCGGCTTCCGCTACCGGCTGGAGATCTACACCCCCGCGCACAAGCGGGTGCACGGCTACTACGTGCTGCCGTTCCTCCTCGGCGACCGGCTCGTCGCCCGGGTCGACCTCAAGGCCGACCGCCAGGCCGGTGTGCTCCGGGTGCAGGCCGCCCACGCCGAGCCGGGGGTCGACCACGGTGCGGTGGCGGCCGAGCTCGCCGCCGAGCTGCGGCTGATGGCCGGCTGGCTGGCGCTGGCCGACGTCACGGTGGCCGGCGCCGGGGACCTCGCGCCGGGGTTGACGGCTGCGCTCGCCGTCCGGGCGTCGGCAGGCTGAGCGGTGCCGCCCCCGTACCCTCGACAGGTGCCCGCGATCGCTCCGCTCCAGGTGCAGGTCATCGCCCAGACCCGGTTCACCCCGCCGGACGACGTCCCCTGGGAGACCGACGCCGACGGCGGTCAGGCCCTCGCCGAGTTCGCCGGCCGCGCCTGCTACCAGTCCTGGGACAAGCCGAACCCCGCGACGGCGACCAACGCCGGTTTCCTGCGCCACGTCCTCGAGGTCGGCCACCTCTCGGTGCTCGAGCACGCCAGCGTGACGATGTACCTGACCGGGCTGTCGCGGTCGCTCACCCACGAGCTCGTCCGGCACCGGCACTTCTCCTACAGCCAGCTCTCCCAGCGTCACGTGCCCGAGCGGGACGCCGCCGTCGTCGAGCCGGCCGTGATCGCCGAGGACCCGGAGCTGCACGCGCGGTTCCTGGCCGCCACCGACGCCGCGCTGGCCGCCTACGCCGAGCTGCTGCACGGGCTGGAGCAGCGGTTCGCCGACGTGCCCAACGCCACCCTGCGCCGCAAGCAGGCCCGCCAGGCGGCCCGTTCGGTCCTCCCGAACGCCACCGAGACGCGCATCGTCGTCACCGGCAACTACCGTGCCTGGCGGCACTTCGTCGCCATGCGCGCCAGCGAGCACGCCGACGTGGCGATCCGCGAGCTCGCCGTCGCCTGCCTGCGCGAACTGCAGCGGGTCGCCCCCTCCGTGTTCGGTGACTTCCGGGTCAGCGCGCTGGCCGACGGCACCGAGGTGGCGGCCAGCCCCTACGTCACCGAGGGCTGAGTGCGCACCGACGATCGAGAGAAGGAACAGACCATGGCCGAGGCCGCCCAGCTCGACACCTCCCGCTCCGACGCTCCCGGCTCCGGCCCTGCCGTCGACAGCCAGTACGAGGACCTGCTGCGCCGGGTGCTGGAGACCGGCACGCCGAAGTCCGACCGCACCGGCACCGGCACGCTGAGCCTGTTCGGCGAGCGGCTGCGCTACGACCTCTCCGCGGGCTTCCCCCTGGTGACCACCAAGAAGGTGCACTTCCGGTCGGTCGCCTACGAGCTGCTGTGGTTCCTGCGCGGGGAGGGCAACGTCCGCTGGCTGCAGGAGCACGGCGTCTCCATCTGGGACGAGTGGGCCGCTGAGGACGGCAGCCTGGGGCCGGTCTACGGCGTCCAGTGGCGCTCCTGGCCCACCCCCGACGGCGGCACGGTCGACCAGCTCGCCGGAGTGCTGGACACCCTGCGCAGCGACCCGGACTCGCGACGGATGGTGGTCTCCGCCTGGAACGTGGCGGCCCTGCCGGAGATGGCGCTGGCGCCGTGCCACACGCTGTTCCAGTTCGCCGTCGCCGACGGACGGCTGTCCTGCCAGGTCTACCAGCGCAGCGCCGACATGTTCCTCGGGGTGCCGTTCAACATCGCCAGCTACGCCCTGCTCACCCAGCTGGTCGCCCAGCAGGTCGGCCTGGAGCCCGGCGACCTCATCTGGGTCGGTGGCGACTGCCACGTCTACACCAACCACGTCGACCAGGTGCGCGAGCAGCTCTCCCGTGAGGTGCTGCCCTTCCCGCGGCTGACCATCGACCCGGCCCCGTCGCTGTTCGACCACACCTACGAGGACCTGCACCTGCTGGACTACCGGCACCACCCGGCGATCCGCGGCGCGGTGGCCGTCTGACCGTGGCGTCCCCGAGCACGGGCCGCACCGTCCGGATGGTGTGGGCGCAGACCACCGACGGGGTCATCGGTGCCGACGGCGACCTGCCCTGGCGCCTGCCGGAGGACCTCCGGCTGTTCAAGGCGCTGACTTTGGGCGGCACCGTGGTGATGGGGCGACGGACGTGGGAGTCGCTGCCCCCGCGCGCCCGTCCCCTGCCCGGGCGCACCAACCTCCTGCTGAGCAGCACGCTCGACCCGGCCGACGCCGGGGTCCCGGTGGCCCGGTCGGTCGATGAGGTCCTCGCCCGCGACGACGACCTGTGGGTGATCGGCGGCGGCACGGTCTACACGGCGTTCCTGCCGCACGCCGCGGAGGTGGTCGTCACCGAGGTGGACGTGCAGCTGCCCGGTGACACCTGGGCCCCGCCGCTGGGGCCGGGCTGGGTGCGGGGCCCGTGGGTGCCGGCGACCGGGTGGGCGACGTCGGCCGGCGGCCTCCGGTTCCGCGTCTCGTCGTGGCGGCGGGGCACCCCGCCGACCGGGCCGGTGCCGGCCGTGCTGGCCGAGCACGCGCAGCAGTGGGCGGCGGCCGGACGGTCCGACGGCGGCGTCGGCGCGGGCCGGTAGATTCGCGGGCATGACCACCGACCCCGCCCGGCCCTTCGGGCGCGTGATCACGGCGATGGTCACCCCGCTCGCCGAGGACGGCACGATCGACCTCGCCGGCGCCCAGGAGCTCGCCGCCCACCTCGTCGACCGCGAGTCCAACGACGGCCTGGTCGTCTTCGGGACGACGGGGGAGTCGCCCACCGTCAGCGACAGCGAGCAGCACGCGGTGCTCGAGGCGGTGCTCGACGCCGTGGGCGACCGGGCCACCGTGATCGCCGGCGTCGGCACCAACGACACCGCGCACTCCATCGAGAAGGCGCAGTCCGCTGCCCGGCTCGGCGTCGACGGGCTGCTCGTCGTCACCCCGTACTACAACAAGCCACCGCAGGCCGGGCTGCTCCGGCACTTCACCGCAGTCGCCGACGCCACCGACCTGCCGGTGATGCTCTACGACATCCCGCACCGCTCGGGGGTGCCGATCGCCGTGGACACCCTGGTGCGGGCCGCCGAGCACCCGAACATCGTCGCGGTCAAGGACGCCAAGGGCGACCTCGGCGCGGTGCAGTGGACCCTGGCCCGCACCGACCTCGTCTACTACTCCGGTGACGACATGCTCAACCTGCCGCTGCTGGCCGTCGGGGCCGTCGGGGTGGTCAGCGTGGTCAGCCACCTGGTCGGCTCGCGCCTCGCGGAGCTGGTCGCCGCGGTCGAGTCCGGTGACCTGGTCACCGCGCGCGCCGTCACCGAGAGCCTGCTGCCGGTCTACACCGGTGTGTTCCGCACCCAGGGCGTGATCACCGTGAAGGCGGCGCTGCGTGAGCTCGGCCTGCCGGCCGGCCCGGTGCGCCCCCCGTTGGTCGACGCGACACCCGAGGAGCTCGCGCAGCTGCGCGAGGACCTCGCCCACGGAGGAGTTCAACTGTGACCTCGATGCCCCCGCCCGGTCAGCAGGCGCTGCAGCCGCACCTGGACCTCAAGGCCCCGCCGCCGCTGCCGTCCGGCGGGCTGCGGGTGATGGCCCTGGGCGGGCTGGGCGAGATCGGCCGGAACATGGCGGTCCTGGAGTTCGACGGGCAGTTGCTCGTGATCGACTGCGGCGTCCTCTTCCCGGAGGCCGAGCAGCCCGGGGTCGACCTGATCCTCCCCGACTTCGGCGTCATCGAGCACCGGCTGGCCGACGTCGCCGGCGTCGTGCTGACCCACGGGCACGAGGACCACATCGGCGCGATCCCCTACCTGCTGCGGCTGCGGGCCGACATCCCGCTCATCGGCTCCCGGTTCACCCTCGCCCTGGTCAAGGCCAAGCTGCGCGAGCACCGCATCGACCCGGTGCTGGTCGAGGTCGCCGCGGGTGACGACCACGTGGCCGGTCCGTTCCACACCGAGTACATCAGCGTCAACCACTCGATCCCCGATGCGCTGGCGGTCGCGGTGCACACGCCCGCGGGCACGCTGGTGCACACCGGTGACTTCAAGATGGACCAGCTGCCGCTGGACGGCCGGCTCACCGACCTGGGCGCCTTCGCCCGGCTCGGCGTCGAGGGCATCGACCTGCTGCTGAGCGACTCCACCAACGCCGAGGTGCCCGGGTTCGTCACCTCGGAGCGGGAGATCGGCCCGGTGCTGGACTCGGTGTTCGAGCGCGCCACCCAGCGGCTGATCGTCTCCAGCTTCGCCAGCCACGTGCACCGCATCCAGCAGGTGCTCGACTCCGCCGTCAAGCACGGCCGCAAGGTCGCGTTCGTCGGCCGGTCGATGGTGCGGAACATGGGCGTCGCCCAGGACCTCGGCCTGCTCCGGGTGGCCCCCGGGTTGATGGTGAAGCTCGACGAGGCCGCCGCCATGCCGCCGGAGCAGGTGGTGCTGGTCAGCACCGGCTCGCAGGGCGAACCGCTGTCGGCGCTGGGCCGGATGGCCCGCGGGGAGCACCACCAGATCTCCATCGAGGCCGGCGACACGATCATCCTGGCCTCCTCGCTGGTGCCGGGGAACGAGACCGCCGTCTACAAGGTGATCAACCAGCTGGCCCGCCTGGGCGCCACCGTGGTGCACAAGGAGACGGCGCGGGTGCACGTCTCCGGGCACGCCCCGGCCGGCGAGCTGCGCACCCTGCTCAACGTGGCCAAGCCCCGCTACCTGATGCCGGTGCACGGTGAGTGGCGGCACCTGCGGGCGCACGCCGCGCTGGCCGAGCAGACCGGCATGGCCCGCGACCGGATCCTGCTCGCGGAGGACGGTGTGGTCGTCGACCTGGTCGACGGCAAGGCATCGATCGTCGGCAGCGTGCCGATCGGCAACGTCTACGTCGACGGGGTCAACGTCGGGGACGTCGGCGAGGAGTCGCTGCAGGCCCGGCGGATCCTCGGCGACGAGGGCTTCGTGGCGCTCACCGTGGTGATCGAGCCCTCGACCCGCACGATCGTCCGGCCGGTGCACCTGTCGACCCGCGGGTTCTCCGACGACCCGTCGGCCTTCGACGAGGTGCTCGCCCTGGTCGAGGACAACCTGCGCCGCACCCTGGCCGACGGCGAGGTGGATCCGCACCGCCTCTCGCAGGTCATCCGCCGCACGGTCGGCAAGTGGGTGAGCGACCGGCACCGCCGTCGCCCGATGATCATCCCCACCGTCCTCGAGGTCTGACCCCGGCTGCATCCCCGGGGGCCACGGGGGCCTGGCCTCCGTCGTGGTCCGGACAGCCCGCCGGTGTCCCGGGGGCGGCGGACGGCGCGCGGATGGGGCTGCGGGAGGCCGCGGGCAGTGCCACCATGATCAGGATGAGGCGGTGGTCACGGCAGCCCGGGGTTCCCCGGCCCGGCGGGTCGGGGAACCCCGGGACGTGCGGCACCGTCCCGCGCGGGAACCGGAGCGGTGCGGTCGTCGTCTGGCAAGCGGCCCTCGACCTGCCGGATGTCGCCCTGGAGGCCGCGTCAGCACTGCTCTCGCCTCCCGAGCGGGCCCGGGCGGACCGGGGGACCGAACCGGTCCGTCGGCGGCGGATCGCGCTGCGCGCTGCCCTGCGCACGGCGGCCGCCCGCGAGCTCGGCTGTTCGCCGGCGGAGGTGCCGCTCACCACCGGACCGTCCGGGCGGCCCGAGGTGCCCGGCCCGGCGGCGGGGCTCGACGTCACCTGCACCGCCTCGGGCACGACGGGGCTGGTCGCGGTGGGCCGCGGCGTCCGGGTCGGGATCGACCTGGAGCGCGTGACCCCCTGGGCTCCGGAGCTCCTCGAGGACGGCTGGCTGTCCGAGCGCGAGGCCGTCGCGCTGCTCGCCCTGCCCGCCGGCGAGCGGGCGACCGCGGCCGCCCGTGCCTGGGCCGGCAAGGAGGCCGTCCTCAAGGCGGGCGGGTGGGGCTTGACGGTCGCCCCGGCGCTGGTCGAACCCGGGTTCGCCGGCACACCCGTGCGGGTGGGCGGGTGGACGGTGACGGGTCTGGTCACGCCGCCGGGGACGGTGGGTCGGCTCGCCTGCTCACGCCGCCGCCCGCTGCGCCGCGGGCCGCTGGTGCCCCGTCCGCTCGAACTCGTCCCCGCAGCAGGGAGCACCTCATGACGTCCATCGCCGACAGGCGGTCCACCGCCACCCAGCTGGCCGCCTTCCGGGCGGCCTGCGAGCAGCTGGCGGGTCAGCCCCTGGACGACCCCACGGACCTGCACGCCTTCTCGGTGGCGCGGCCCGAGGCGTTCTGGCGTCTCCTGCTGGAGTGGTCGGGCCTGCCCTGGGCGGGGTCGGCCGACCCCGTGCTGACGGGGGACGACGTCGAGACCGCCCGGTTCTTCCCCGAGGTCACCCTCAACTACGCCGAGGCGCTCCTGGCGCCGCTGCCCTGGGTCGACGACGACGCCCCGGCGCTCACCTCGCTGCACGCTGCGGCCCCGGCCCAGCGCTGGTCCCGGCGGGAGCTCCGCGAGGCGGTCGCCGGCGCGGCCGATGCCCTCGCCGCCCTGCGCATCGGCCCCGGTGACCGCGTCGCGGTGATCGGGCCGAACGACGGTGCGGTCACCGTCGCGGTGCTGGCCCTGGCCGCCGTGGGGGCCACGGTGTCGACGTCCACCCCGGACATGGGCACCGCCACCCTGCTGGGTCGCTTCGCGCAGGTCGAGCCGACCACCCTGCTGCTGGACCGGTCCGCCGGGCCGGAGACCGGGACCGCGGCGCTCGCGGAGCTGCTGGGCGGGCTGCCGACGGTGCGCCGGGTGCTGGTCCTCGACGACGCCCCGCTGCCCGAGCACCCGGCCGTCCCGGTCGACCGCCTGGCCGACCTGGTCGGGCGGGCCGCCGGCGGGCAGCACCACGACTGGCCGAGGCTGCCGTTCGACCACCCGCTGTTCGTGATGTTCTCCTCGGGCACCACCGGGCCCCCGAAGGCGATCGTCCACGGCGCCGGCGGCACGCTCCTGGAACACGTCAAGGAGCACCGGCTGCACGGTGACCTGCGCCCGTCGGACCGGATGTACTTCCACACCACGACCGCCTGGATGATGTGGAACTGGCAGCTGTCCGCGCTCGCCGTCGGTGCGTCCGTGGTGCTGTACGACGGCCCGGTCCGCGGCCCGCAGACCCTCTGGGAGCTGGTGGCCGAGCACGGGGTGACCGTCTTCGGCACCAGCCCGGCCTACCTGCAGCTGTGCGAGGACGCCGGCTACCGCCCGCGCGACCGGGTCGACCTCTCCGCGTTGCGCGCGGTCCTGTCGACCGGGTCGGTGCTGCACGAGTGGCAGTTCGACTGGGTGGCCGCGGCGGTGGGGCCCCAGCCCCTCCAGTCCATCTCCGGCGGGACCGACGTCATCGGCTGCTTCGTGCTCGGCCACCCCGAGCTGCCCGTGCGACGGGGGCGGTCCCAGTCGCTGAGCCTGGGGCTGGACGTGGCCGCCGTCGACGAGCGGGGGGACGCCGTCGTCGGCCGGACCGGGGAGCTGGTGTGCCGCAACCCGTTCCCGTCCCGGCCGGTCGGCTTCCTCGCCGACCCCGACGGCTGCCGGTTCCACGCCGCGTACTTCGCCGATCACCCGGGCATCTGGACCCACGGCGACCTGGTGGACGTCGCCGCCGACGGGTCGGCGCGCGTGCACGGCCGCTCCGACGGCGTGCTGAACGTCGACGGCGTCCGGATCGGCCCGGCCGAGGTGCTGGCCGCGCTGCGTGCGGTGCCCGAGGTGGCCGACGCCATGCCGGTCGAGCAGCGCGACCCCGACCACCCGGGGCGGACCCGGATGGTGCTGCTCGTCGTCCTCGCCCCCGGCGCCGAGCTGGACGCCGCGCTGGACCGCACGATCCGGCGGACGCTCCGCCGGGAGGCGTCGGCTGCGCACGTGCCCGCGCTCGTGGTCGCCGTCCCGGGCCTGCCGGTGACCCACAACGGCAAGCAGTCGTACCGGGCGGCGCGCGACGCGGTCAACGGCGACCCGGTGCCCAACCTCGACGCGCTGCGGGACCCGGGCTGCGTGGCCGCCATCCGCGCCGCGGTCCCGGTGGCGGGACGGCCGTCCGTGGCATCGGCCGCGCCCCCGGTTGAGCGCCCGGTCAGCGGGGCGGCCCCGGGTGACGGGGACGAGGAGCTGCGCCGCGGGGTCGCCCGGGAGTGGTGCGGCGTGCTGGGGCTCCGCGCAGCCGAGCCGGACGACGACTTCACCGACCTCGGCGGCACCTCCCGGCAGGCCGTGGACCTGCTGCGGCGGCTGCGGACCGAGCTGGGCGCCGAGGTGCCGATCGACGAGTTCGCCCGCAACCCCACGCTGGCCGGGCTGGTCCGGCTCGCCGCCGCGGCCCGCGCCGCCACCCCCGAGGTCGTGGAGCCGATGCGCCCGGGCACCGGCCGGCCGGTGTTCGTCGTCGCCGACGCATGGGGGCAGCTGAACTCCTACGCCGGGCTGGTCCACCGGCTGGACACCACCCGGCCGGTGCACGGACTGCGGCTGTCGGTCACCGACGCCCGGGGTGGGCGCCGGCGCCTCGCCGACGTCGTCGACGACGCCCTGGCCGGCATCCGCCAGGTCCAGCCGCAGGGCCCGTACAGCATGCTGGGCTACTCGTTCGGCGGGCTGGTCGCCTACGAGGCGGCGGTCCGGCTGCGGGCGGCCGGCGCGGACGTCCCCTACGTCGGTCTGCTCGACGTCCTGCCCCCGGCGGCGAACCTGACGCCGGCCGAGCGCCGTGCGCACTCCTGGGCGGGCCGGGTGCAGACCGCCCGTTCGGCGACGAAGGCGCGCAAGGCCCTGGCCCGGCACCTGCCGGCCGGCCTCCGGCGGCGGTTCGCCGACCCGGTGCAGGCCATGGTGCGAGGGCTCTTCTCCGCTGTGGAGGACCACGAGCTGTCCCGCTACGACGGGATGGTCACCTACTACCAGGCCCGTGAGCGGCTGCCCGTCGTCGGCAACACGATGGCCGCCTGGCTCCGGGTGGCCCCCCACCTGGTGACCACCGACGTGCCCGGCGACCACTGGGACCTGCTGGCCGCCGAGCACCTCGACGAGCTGGCCGCCCGGGTGTCGGCCACGCTCCGTTGAGCAGGGGGACCGGCCGGGGTCAGGGCCGGACGACGGCGATCGGGGTGATGCCCTCCTCGGCGGGCAGGCCGAAGCCCAGCACCTGGGCGTAGAAGGACAGCTCGCCGTCGAGCGCGGCCCGGATGTTCTCCGCCTTGCGGAAGCCGTGCTGCTCCCCGGCGAACAGCACGTAGGCGTGCGGCACGCCCTTCTCCCGCAGCGCGGCGACCAGCAGCTCCGCCTGCGCCGGTGGCACCACTGCGTCCTCGTCGCCCTGGAACACCGCCAGCGGGGTGTCCAGCGCGTCGGTGGCGTGGATCGGCGAGCGGGCGGCGTAGACGTCCGCGCCCGCCGGCCACGGCGCGATCAGGCCGTCGAGGTAGCGGGACTCGAACGAGTGCGTGTCGGCCGCCAGCGCGGCCAGGTCGGCGACGCCGTAGTGGCTGGCCCCGGCGGCGAACACGCCGGGGCGGAAGGTCAGTGCCGCCAGGGTCGTGTACCCGCCGGCCGAGCCGCCCCGGATCGCCATCCGGGCGGGGTCGACGCGACCCTGCCCGGCCAGAGAGCGGGCGCAGGCGACGACGTCGTCCAGATCGGCGATACCCCAGCGTCCCCGCAGCGCCTCCCGGTACCGCCGGCCGTAGCCGGTCGACCCGCGGTAGTCGACGTCGGCGACGGCGAAGCCCCGGGACGTCCAGTACTGCACGGCCGGCGACAGCACCGGCGACGCCGCGGCGGTCGGTCCGCCGTGCACGAGCACCAGCAACGGCGGGAGCTCCCCGTCCGGGCCGTCGACCTGCGGGTTGGTCGGCGGGTAGACCAACGCGTGGGCTTCGGCCACCCCGCTCCCGCCGTCCTCGGTGGGGAAGGTGACGTGTTCCGGCCGGGAGAACCAGGCCGGGTCCAGCCCGAGGTCACGAGCCGGACGCAGCACCTCGGCCCGCCCATCGGCCGCCACCCGCAGCACCACCGGTTCCGACGTCGGACCACCGGCCACGCAGACCACGCCGTCGCCGGCGGCGCGCAGCTGGCCGAACGCCGTGTACTCCAGCGACAGCTCGCGCAGTGTCCCGTCCGGCTCGCGCACCGCCAGCCGGTCGGCGCCGTCCCGGCCGTACGCCAGCGCGACCCGCCCGCCGGGCAGCAGGGCGAACCGGCTCTGCCCGAACACCCACTGCGGCCCCGCGATGTCGGTGCCGGCATCCACCACCAGCTCCGGCTCGCCACCGGGGGCCCAGCGGTACAGCGACCAGACGTCGGTGCGGTCGGCGAGGAACCACAGCGAGCCGTCGGCCGCCCACACCGGCTGCACCACCGACTCCGGCTGCGCACCCGACCGCCCGCCGGCGACCACGGTCTCGCCGCCGTCCGGCCCGCGGACCACCAGCTCGGCGGCGTCCCAGGGCATGTCCGGGTGCTGCCACTGCAACCAGGCCAGCGACCGGCCGTCGGGGGAGGCGCGCGGGTCGGAGACGAAGTCGCTGCCGGACACCAGCACCTCGGTGCTGCCGTCGGCGCCGACCCGGACCACCTCGTGCACCACGTCGGCCGCCGCGCCGCCGGGGGAGTGGGTCTCCCGGACGGCGAGGACCGCCGCGCCGCCGTCCACCACCGCCAGGTCGGCGAACCGGACCCCGGCCGGGATCGCCGGCTCGGCGGTGACCGCCACCGGCTCGCCGTCCGGGGGCACCCGGTACAGCCGCTGGTCGGCGAAGGAGGTGAACCACACGGTGCGGTCGGCGACGGTCCACGCCCCACCGCCGTACTCGTGCACCCGGGTGCGAGCGTTCCAGGGCGGCGGGAGCAGGTCGGTCGTCGTCCCGTCGGGGGAGCGGCGGACGAGCACCGTCCGGCCAGCCTCGCCGGGGCGGCCCTCGGCCCACCAGACGTCGGCTCCGTCGACGACCACCTCGCCCAGCCGCGCGGAGGTGCGGACCACCAGCTCGGAGGTGATCGGGGTGGGCCAGCTGCCGTAGGGGCGGGTCTCGGTCACCCCCAGCACCGTAACCAGCGCCGCGCGCGGGCTGGGTGCCGACCGAGCCGGAGGTGGACACGCGGGGCCGGGATCATCCACCTCCACCCCGCAGGCCATTACCGTCGACGTATGCCTGCTCGCGCGACGTCGAACCGGGCGCCGGCGCGTGGTGGGGCCTCCTCCCGCCCGCGGTCCGGCGGGTCCACTGCCAAGAAGCGTCCCCCGGCCAAGCGCGGCGGCTCCACCGCCGCCCGTCGGCCGGCGGCGAAGAAGAAGAGCACGCTCAGCGGCTCGCTGATGCGCGGCGCCGTCGGCGCCTGGTCGCTGCTGGCCCGCGGCGCCGGGGGGCTGGCCCGCTCGGTCGCCCGGCCCCCGGAGGCCGAGCCGCTGGCTCCGGAGCACCGTCGCGACGGCGTCGGCCTGTTCGTGCTCGGCCTGGCCATCGTGCTGGGCGCGGCGACCTGGACCGACGGCATCGGCCCGGTGGGCGCGGGCATGGCCGACGGGGTCCGCTGGACCATCGGCGTGCTCACCGCCGTGCTGCCGGTCGTGCTGCTGCTGGTGGCGCTGCGGCTGCTGCGCCACCCACCGCAGCCGGAGGCCCGCGGCCGGCTGACCATCGGGTGGACCTGCGTCCTCGCCGCCGTCGTCGGCGTCACCCACGTGACCGGCCCGGACCTCAACGACGGCGACCGCAGCGGGGCGGGCGGCCTGCTCGGCTGGGCGGTCGGCACGCCGCTGGTGGCCGGCGTGGGCGCCGTCGTCACCGTGCTGCTGCTGGTGCTGCTGGCGTTCTTCGGCCTGCTCGTGGTCACCGCCACCCCGGTGCACCAGGTGCCCGAGCGGCTGCGTGGCTGGGTCGACGAGAAGCTCGGCCGGGACACCGACGAGTACGACGAGGACTACGACGAGCTCTACGACGACGAGCCGGAGGAGGAGCCCGCACCGCGGAGCCGGCGCGGCCGCAAGACCGCCGCCGCGGCCGTGCAGGACACCCTGGACACCGGGGTCATCGACACCGCTGCCCTGGACGGCGCGCCCGAGGTGGTCGTCCACGAGCCGGCGCCGGAGGCCGTCCCGGTGCGCCGGCCGGCCGTCGTCGACCGCACCGCCCCGGCCGAGGAGCTCCCGCCGATCGAGGAGCCCGAGCAGCTCCGGATCCAGCCCGTCGAGGGCACCTACACCCTCCCGTCGGTCAGCGTGCTGCGACCGGGCACCCCACCGCGGGCCAAGTCCAAGGCCAACGACGTCGCCATCGAGGCGATCACCGGGGTGCTGGAGCAGTTCAACATCGACGCCGCCGTCACCAGCTTCACCCGCGGTCCGACGGTCACCCGGTACGAGATCGAGCTGGGCAACGCGGTGAAGGTCGAGAAGATCACCGCGCTGACCAAGAACCTCGCCTACGCCGTCGCCAACGACAACATCCGCATCCTGGCGCCGATCCCGGGCAAGTCCATGGTCGGCGTCGAGGTGCCCAACACCGACCGCGAGACGGTCAGCCTCGGCGACGTCATGCGCTCGCAGGTGGCCAAGGCCGACGCCCACCCGATGCTGGTCGGGCTGGGCAAGGACATCGAGGGCGGGTTCGTCTGCGCCAACCTGGCGAAGATGCCGCACCTGCTGGTCGCCGGCGCCACCGGTGCCGGTAAGTCCAGCTGCATCAACTCGCTGCTGACCTCGCTGCTGCTGCGGGCCACCCCGGACCAGCTGCGGATGATCCTGGTCGACCCGAAGATGGTCGAGCTCACGCCCTACGACGGCATCCCGCACCTGATCACGCCGATCATCACCGACCCCAAGAAGGCCGCCACCGCGCTGGCCTGGCTGGTCGAGGAGATGGAGCAGCGCTACCAGGACATGCGGGCCACCGGCGTGCGGCACATCGACGACTTCAACCGGAAGGTCGAGCGCGGCGAGATCACCGCCCCGCCGGGCAGCGAGCGCGTCTACCAGCCCTACCCGTACATCCTCACCATCGTCGACGAGCTCGCCGACCTGATGATGGTCGCCCCGCGCGACGTCGAGGAGTCGATCGTCCGGATCACCCAGAAGGCCCGCGCCGCCGGCATCCACCTGGTGCTCGCGACGCAGCGCCCCTCGGTCGACGTCGTCACCGGCCTGATCAAGGCCAACGTGCCCTCGCGGCTGGCGTTCTCCACCTCCAGCCTCACCGACAGCCGGGTCATCCTCGACCAGCCCGGCGCGGAGAAGCTCATCGGCATGGGTGACGCGCTGTTCCTGCCGATCGGCGCGGGCAAGCCGATGCGCGTCCAGGGCGCCTACGTCTCCGACACCGAGATCGAGGCGGTCGTCGAGTTCACCAAGCGGCAGGCCGAGCCCGAGTACCGGGAAGAGGTCTTCACCGCAGCGGCCGGTGAGAAGAAGGAGATCGACGAGGACATCGGTGGCGACCTCGAGCTGCTGGTGCAGGGCGTGGAGCTCGTGGTCACCAGCCAGTTCGGCTCCACCTCGATGCTCCAGCGCAAGCTGCGGGTCGGGTTCGCCAAGGCGGGCCGGCTGATGGACCTGATGGAGAGCCGCGGCATCGTCGGCCCCTCGGAGGGCTCCAAGGCCCGCGACGTGCTGATCAAGCCCGACGAGCTCGAGAGCGTGCTGTTCACCCTCCGCGGCGGCGAAGGCTGATCACGCTGGTGGCCGCGGCAGGGGGCGAGGTCGTCGCCGGGCTCACCCTCCGCGGCGGCGAAGGCTGATCACGCTGGTGGCCGCGGGAGGGGGCGAGGTCGTCGCCGGGCTCACCCTCCGCGGCGGCGAGGGCTGACCCTGCGGCGGCGTGACGAACCACCCGGCGGCGGGGAGGGGGATCGGCGGGGCGGCGCCTACGATGGTGGGGTGCCAGCTCCGCCCCGCTCCGTTCCCGCTCCCGCCGCGACCGATCGTCGGACCGGTGGCCAGCCGGGGGAGCCGTCGGCCGACGGCGCCGCGCCGCGTCGGGTGGCGGTGGTCACCCTGGGCTGCGCGCGCAACGAGGTCGACTCCGAGGAGCTCGCCGGACGGCTGGCCGGTGAGGGCTACCAGCTGGTCGAGGACGCCGACGACGCCGATGCCGTGCTGGTCAACACCTGCGGCTTCATCGAGAGCGCGAAGAAGGACTCCCTCGACGCGATCCTGGAGGCCACCGACTCCGGGGCCGAGGTGATCGCCGTCGGCTGCATGGCCGAGCGGTACGGCAACGAGCTCGCCGGCGCCCTGCCCGAGGCGACCGTGCTCGGGTTCGACGACTACGCCGCCATCGGCGACCGGCTCGACGACGTGCTCTCCGGCCGGCCGCTGGTGCCGCACTCGCCGCGCGACCGCCGCACGCTGCTGCCGATCAGCCCCGTCGAGCGCACCGCGGTGGTGGCGTCGGGCCGGTCGGGCGACGGCGCGGTCCCGGCGCTGCCCGGCCACGACTGGCTGCGTCGGCGTCGGCTGGCCAGCGGCCCGTCCGCGGCGCTGAAGATCGCCTCCGGCTGCGACCGGCGCTGCGCCTTCTGCGCGATCCCCACCTTCCGCGGCGCGTTCGTCTCCCGCCCGATGGCCGAGGTGCTGGGCGAGGCCTCCTGGCTGGCGTCCGAGGGGGTCACCGAGATCGTCCTGGTCAGCGAGAACTCCACCTCCTACGGCAAGGACACCGGCGACCTGCGCTCGCTGGAGAAGCTGCTGCCGCAGCTGGCGGCGGTGCCCGGCATCGTCCGGGTCCGGGTCGCCTACCTGCAGCCGGCCGAGCTGCGCCCGGGGCTGCTGGAGGTCATTGCCGGCACGCCCGGGGTCGCGCCCTACTTCGACCTGTCGTTCCAGCACTCCTCGCCGACGCTGCTGCGCCGGATGCGCCGTTTCGGCGGCACCGACGACTTCCTCGCGCTGATGGCGCGGGCCCGGTCCCTGGCCCCCGAGGCCGGCTTCCGCACCAACGTCATCCTCGGCTTCCCCGGGGAGACCGAGGACGACGTCGCCGAGCTGGAGCGCTTCCTCGTCGAGGGCCGGCTGGACGCCGTCGGGGTCTTCGGCTACTCCGACGAGGAGGGCACCGAGGGCGAGCGGCTGGACGGGAAGCTGGACCAGGCCGAGATCGACGCCCGCGTCCGGCGGATCACCGACCTGGTCGAGGAGCTGACCGCCCAGCGGGCGGAGGACCGGATCGGGTCGACGGTCGAGGTGCTGCTCACCGAGGACCTCTCCGCCGAGGAGGGCGCCGGGGTCTGGTCCGGCCACGCCGCCCACCAGGACCCGGACGCCGACGGCACGACGACCCTCTCCGGGGTGCCGGCCGGCGCCGTCGCCGGGCAGTTGGTGCGCGCCGAGGTGGTCGACACCGAGGGCATCGACCTGATCGCCGTTGCGGTGGTGCCGGCGCTCACCGCGGCTACCTCGACGCTCACCGCGGTCGGGGCCTGAACTCGTGAGCGCGGCGGTGCCCGAGGGCGGGGCCGACCCGGCCGCGACGCCGCCGCAGAGCGCGCGGCTGGTGAACCTGCCCAACGCGCTGACGGTGCTGCGGCTGGCCATGGTGCCGCTGTTGGCCCTGCTGCTGCTCACCGACGGCGGCATGGACGACGACCGCCGGGTGTGGGCGACCGTCTTCTTCGCGCTGGCGATCATCACCGACCGCTACGACGGGATGATCGCCCGCCGCACCAACCAGGTCACCGAGTTCGGCAAGCTCGCCGACCCCATCGCGGACAAGGCGCTGACCGGTACGGCCCTGCTGGGGCTGTCGATCCTCGGGCTGCTGCCCTGGTGGGTGACGCTGGTGATCCTGTTCCGCGAGCTCGGGGTCACCGTGCTGCGCTTCTGGGTCATCCGGCACGGTGTGATCGCGGCCAGCCGCGGCGGCAAGGCCAAGACGGTGCTCCAGGCGCTGGCCATCGGTCTGTACATCCTCCCGCTGAGCGGGGTGCTGGCGTCGGCGCGCTGGTGGGTGATGGCTGCGGCGCTGGTGCTCACGGTGATCACCGGGATCGACTACGTCTACCGGGCGCTGACCCTGCGCCGCACCAGTGCCCGGGCGATGCGCGAGGCGTCCCAGCGGCGCGCCGGCGGCACGCCCCCCAGCGACCCCGGTCGTCGGGACACCGCGGCGTGAGCGGCCCGCCCGCCGAGGGCGTCGCTGCCCGATTGCACGCCGCCCTGCTGGCCCGCGGGGAGACCGTGGCGGCCGCCGAGTCGCTGACCGCCGGGCTGTTCTGCGCCACGCTGGCGGCCGTACCGGGGGCCAGCGGCACGCTGCGCGGCGGCGCCGTCGTCTACGCCACCGACCTGAAGACGACGCTGGCCGGAGTGCCCGCGGACCTGCTGGCCACCGCCGGCCCGGTCAGCGAGGCCACCGCCGCCGCGCTCGCCGAGGGCATCCGGGAACGCTGCGCGGCCACCTGGGGCGTGGGGCTCACCGGCGTGGCCGGCCCCGACCCGGTCGACGGCCACGGCCCCGGCCGGGTCTACGTGGGGATCAGCGACGGCACACGGACCGAGGTGCACCAGCTCGACCTGCCCGGCGACCGGACGGCGGTGCGGGTGGGCGCGGTCGCCGCAGCGGCGCAGCGGCTGCTGGCACGCCTCGACCCCGGGAAGCCGGACGGTGGTCGGGGCGTTACGCCAGGAGCGGACGGAGCCCGACCCGGCGCGTGACGGTGGGGCGGTCCGCGTACCGTGGGCGCACGGCGTCCCCCGGCCCGGCCGGTCGACGCCGCAGCTGCTCGTTGCGACTGCTCGAGATGAGTGGACAGGAGACGGCCATGACGCTGCTGCGCACCCAGCTCGGCACCACCCTGCGGGGACACCGGCTGCGGCAGCGGCGCACGCTGCGGGACGTGTCCGGCGCTGCCCGGGTGAGCCTGGGGTACCTCTCGGAGGTCGAGCGCGGGCAGAAGGAGGCGTCCTCGGAGCTGCTGGCCTCGATCTGCGACGCCCTGGACGTCGAGCTGGCCGACCTCCTCGCCGAGGTGAGCCTGGAGATGAGGCTGGCCGAGCCCGGGCAGCGCGCGGTCCGTCCGGTGGCCCTCCCGGTGCCCGGCGCTGGAGCCGAGGAGACCGCCGGCGACGAGGCGGCGCAGCCGGCCGAGCAGGCGGGAGCTGCTGGCGACGCCCCGGTCGCCGAGCCCGCCCTGGCCCTGGTCGGCGGCGGCCAGCCGGCCCGTGGCGCCCGTGCCTCGGGCGCCGTCTCCCTCGCCGCCTGACGACGGACCCCGCTGCCCCCACGCTTCGCGAGCTCAGCGGGGGCCCCTGCAGCGGGGCCGTCGTGCCCTGGACCTGGGCGCCCCCGACCGTCCAGGAGGCAGGACCGGGCACCGGGGCGGTGCGACACGAAGTGCGCTCGACGTCCACCTCCTTGACCCAGTGCGACCGGGAAGGCACAAAGTGTCCATGTCTTCCCCGGGATCCCGTTCTCCGCAGTCGTCGTCCGCCGCGTCGCCGGCGCCCCACGCGGGTCGCGGTGCGGCCACCGTGCTGGAGGCCGACGCTGCCGAGGCCGCTGCCGCCGAGGCGGCCGTCTCCGGCGGGCAGCACCTGACCACGCCGGTGCCGGTGGGCGCGGGCCGGATCCAGCCGCCGGTCCCCGGCCACCACCTGACCGCGCCGGTGCCCGCGCTCGCCGTCGCCGTCCCGGCGCCCCGCCCGACGGCGCCCGCCGCTGCCCGGGACCCGCGCCGGGCGCCGATCCGCACCGGGTCCGCGATGAGCCGCACCCGGCGTGGCCTGCTCAACGGCGCCCGGATCGCGTTCGCCGAGCGGGGGGTCCGCAAGGCCACCATGCAGCACGTCGCGGCGGCGGCCGGCGTGGCCAAGGCGACGCTGTACAACCACTTCCGCACCAAGGACGACGTCGCCCAGGCGCTGATCGCCTTCGAGCTGGACCGGCTGGCCGCGCTGGCCGCGGAGCTGCCCCTCACCGTCGCCGTCCCGGCGCTGGCCGAGGAGGTCGGTGCGCATCCGGTGCTGCGCCGGCTGGCGGAGGCCGAGCCCGAGACGCTGGTGCAGATGATGGCGCTGGACGCCGGGCGCTGGACCGACGTGGTGCTCACCCTGGCCTCAGCGCTGCGGATCTCCCGGCCGGAGGCCGAGCTGGTCTGCCGGTGGCTGCTCGGCCTGGTGCTGCAGCCGGGGACGCCGGCGGAGCGGGCCGCGCAGGCGGCGGTGATCACCGGCCAGATCCTGGGCTGACGGCCCGGGATCAGGTCAGCTGATCGTGCGTGCTCCTGGCTCACGGTGCGAGGTGAGCCAGGAGCACGTGGCGTGAGCCAGGACGGCGCCCGCGCCCGCGCGCCGCACCATCGGCGTGGCATCGTGACGCCAGGACGACGGCGTCCCGCCCGGACCCGGCCGATCCGCCGTCCGCACACCCTCTGGAGGACCTGATGCGGTACCTCTTCCGCCCACCGGCCACCGAGGCCGCCGGGCTGTTGTCCCTGCCCTGGGACCAGCCGCTCGAGGAGTGGGACGAGAGCCTGCTGCTCGACGTCCCGCAGCGCGGCATCTCCCGGCACGTCGTCCGGTTCACCGTGGCCGAGGGGCGGGTCTACGCGCTCAAGGAGATCGCCGAGCCGCTGGCCCGCCACGAGTACGCGCTGCTCACCGAGTTCGAGGAGGAAGGGCTCCCGTCGGTGTCGGTGCTGGGCATCTGCGTCGACCGGCCCGGCGACCAGGAGGCGATCCTGGTCACCCGGTACCTCGAGTACTCGATGTCCTACCGCTACCTGTTCTCCGGCCCGCGGGCGGCGGACTCGGCCGACCGGCTGCTGGACACCCTGGTGCAGCTGCTGGTCCGGCTGCACCTGGCCGGCGTCTACTGGGGTGACTGCTCGCTGTCGAACACCCTGTTCCGCCTGGACGCCGGCGCGTACACCGCCTACCTGGTCGACGCCGAGACCGCCGAGCGGCACCCCCGGCTGTCCGACGGCCAGCGCTCCTACGACGTCGAACTGGCCCGGGAGCGGGTCGGTGCCGAGCTGATGGACCTGCAGGCCGGGGAACTGCTGCCCGAGGAGATCGACCCGCTCGAGGTGGCCAACTGCCTGCCCGAGCGCTACGAGGCGCTGTGGGACGAGGTGACCCGGGAGGAGGTCTTCCGGATCGACGAGTCCGCCATCCGGGTCGCCGAGCGGCTCGCCCGGATCAACGAGCTGGGCTTCGACGTGGGGGAGATCGAGCTGATCACCTCCGCGGAGGGCGCCCGGCTGCGAGTGGAGACCCGCGTGGCGGAGCCGGGGGAGAACCGCCGCGAGCTGTTCCGGCTCACCGGCCTGGAGGTGCAGGAGAACCAGGCCCGGCGGTTGCTCAACGACGTCCGCTCCTACCGCGCCTACCTCGAGCAGCGGGCCGGCGGCCCGGTGCCGGAGACGGTCGCCGGCCACCGCTGGCTGGCGGAGGTCTACCACCCGGTGATCGAGGCGATCCCCGAGGAGCTGGCCGGCCGGCTGGCCCCGGCGGAGGTCTTCCACGAGGTGCTGGAGCACCGCTGGTTCCTCTCCGAGCAGGCCGGTTTCGACGTCGGCACCTGGACGGCGGCGCGCTCCTACGTCCAGCACGAGCTGCCCCGACTGCCCGCGGTGCTCACCACGCCGTCGGTCATGGCGCACCGTTCAGCCGTCGGGACCGCGATGGTCACCGAGGCGTCTCCGTCCGTTTGACAGCTTTTGTGAGCTGGGCCACTCTCCGAGATCCACGGCGATCATCGGATCGCCCCGGCGCCAACGGAGGCGGTGGACGGTGGGCGATGTTCACGAAGTCGGTCCCGACGGAGAACGGGCCGGTCCGTCCCGGTCGGCGCCCCGGGGGGCGCTGAGGCGGGGGCTGGGCGGGGCGGCCGCGGCGGTGGTGCTGAGCTCGGCCCTGGCTGCCTGCGGCGGCGACGGGGGCGGCGCCCCCACGCTGACCTGGTACACCAACCCCGACTCGGGAGGGCAGGCGGAGATCGCCGCCCGGTGCACCGACGCGGCCGGGGGCCGCTACCGGATCGAGACCGCACAGTTGCCGCGCGAGGCATCCCAGCAACGGGAGCAGCTGATCCGGCGGCTCGCGGCGAACGACTCCTCGATCGACATCATGAGCCTGGACCCGCCGTTCATCCCCGAGTTCGCCGAGGCCGGCTTCCTGGCCGAGGTGCCCGAGGACGTCGCCGAGCGGGTGACCGAGGACGTGGTGGAGAGCGCGATCGAGGGCTCCACCTGGAACGACGAGCTGGTCGCGGTCCCGTTCTGGGCGAACACCCAGATCCTCTGGTACCGCGAGTCGGTCGCCGAGGCCGCCGGGCTGGACATGAGCCAGCCGGTCACCTGGGACCAGATCGTCCAGGCCGCGCAGGAGCAGGGCGTCCAGGTGGGCGTGCAGGGCATCCGGGCCGAGGCGCTGACCGTGTGGTTCAACGCCCTGATCGAGTCCGCGGGTGGCTCGATCATCGCGGAGAACTCGACCGACCCGTCGGAGATCGTGCTGGGCCTGGACTCCGAGGCGGGCGTGCGGGCCACCGAGGTGATGCAGATGATCGCCACCAGCGGGACGGCCGGGCCGGCGCTGTCGACGGCGAACGAGGACTCGACCGCGACCGCCTTCGAGGGCCCCGAGGGTGGGTTCAACGTCAACTACCCGTTCCTGTGGCCGCGCGCGCTGGGCGCCGTGGAGGCCGGGACGATGGACCCCTCGGTGCCCGAGGACTACGGCTGGGCGCTGTACCCGCAGGTCGACGAGGGCACCCCGAGCGCGCCCCCGTACGGCGGGATCAACCTCGGGGTCGGCGCCTTCAGCGAGCACCCGGACCTCGCCTACGAGGCGACCGAGTGCATCACCTCGACGGAGAACCAGTCGTACTACTTCGTCACCAACGGCAACCCGGCCTCGGACACCACGGTCTACGACGACCCGGCGGTGCTGGAGGAGTTCCCGATGGCCCCGGTCATCCGTGACTCGCTGGAGCAGGCGGCGCCGCGGCCGCAGACGCCCTACTACAGCGAGGTGTCCGGCGGCATCCAGCGCTCGTACCACCCGCCGTCGTCGGTCGACCCCCAGCGGACACCCGAGGAAGCGACCGAGCTCATCACCGCCGTCCTGCGGAAGGAGCAACTGCTGTGACCCAGACGACGCTCCCGCCGGTCAAGAAGACCGCGCCGGTCTCCGCGCCGGAGGGCACGACCAGCGACCGCAGTCGCGGTGAACGCCGGCTGGGCTGGCTGCTGGCCGGCCCGGCACTGGTGGTCATGCTGCTGGTGACCGCCTACCCGATCGCGCAGGCGTTCTACGAGTCGCTGTTCGACTACCGGCTCACCGACCCGGACAACCGGTCCTTCACCGGGTTCTCCAACTACGCCGTCATCCTCAGCGACTGGCTGTGGTGGCGGGCCATCCTGGTGACGCTGTTCATCACCGCGGTCACCGTCGCCGTCGAGCTGGTGCTCGGCTTCGCGCTGGCCCTGGTGATGGCGAAGGCGCTCAGCGCCATCCGCCCGGTGCTGCGCGCGGCGATCCTCATCCCGTACGCGGTGATCACCGTCGTGTCGGCGTTCGCGTGGCAGTTCGCCTTCGACATCCAGACCGGCTTCATCAACAGCTGGTTCGGGTGGATCCCGGGGATCGGTGGCGACACGGACTGGTTCGGCGGCACCTGGAGCTCGCTGTTCGTCATCTGCCTGGCGGAGATCTGGAAGACCACGCCGTTCATCTCGCTGCTGCTGCTGGCCGGGCTCGCGCAGGTGCCGGAGGTGCTGCAGGAGGCGGCCAAGGTCGACGGCGCCAGCTGGTGGCAGCGCATGCGCCGGGTCACGCTGCCCAACATGAAGGCCGCGATCATGGTGGCCCTGCTGTTCCGCACCCTGGACGCCTTCCGGGTCTTCGACAGCATCTTCATCATGACCAACGGCGCGAACGCCACCGAGTCGGTCTCGTTCCTGGCCTACCGGCAGACCATCTCGCGGTTGGAGATCGGCCTGGGGTCGGCGGTGTCGGTGCTGCTGTTCCTCGCGGTGGTGCTCATCGCGTTCAGCTTCATCAAGGGCTTCAAGGTCGATCTGTCGCAGGCGGGGGGTCGTTGATGTCCACGAAGGAACGCACCTGGTGGATCGTCGCCGGGGTGGCGATCGTGCTGTACTGCCTGGCGCCGATCGCCTGGATCGTCTCGCTGTCGTTCAAGGCGCCCAGCGACCTGGCCAACGAGTCGTTCTTCCCGACCAACGCGACGACGGAGAACTACGCGCTGATCCTCACCGGCGGGGCCAGCGACCTGTTCCTGCCGGCGCTGCGGAACTCGTTCGGGATCTGCCTGATCGCGACGTTCATCTCCTGCATCCTGGCGATGTTCGCCGCCTACGCGATCGCCCGGCTGGACTTCCCGGGCAAGAAGTTCATCCTCGGCACCGCGCTGGCGGTGGCGATCTTCCCGGTCATCTCCATCGTGACGCCACTGTTCAACCTGTGGCGGAACATCGGCCTCTACGACACCTGGCCGGGGCTGATCATCCCGTACCTGTCGCTCACCCTGCCCATCTCGATCTGGACGATGTCGGCGTTCTTCCGGGAGATCCCCTGGGAGATGGAGCAGGCCGCGCAGGTCGACGGCGCGACGAGCTGGCAGGCATTCCGCAAGGTGATCGTCCCGCTGGCCGCACCCGGGGTCTTCACCACGGCGATCATCGCCTTCTTCATCGCCTGGAACGACTTCGTCTACGGCATCTCGCTGACCTCCACCGAGGCGGCCCGGCCGGTGCCCGCAGCCCTGGGGCTGTTCTCCGGCGCCTCGCAGTTCGAGGACCCGACCGGGGCCATCGCCGCGGCGGCGGTGATCGTCACCATCCCGGTCGTCGTCCTGGTGCTGCTCTTCCAGCGGCGCATCGTCGCCGGCCTCACCAACGGCGCCGTCAAGGGCTGATCCCCGACCAGCCCCACGGCCAGCGCGCCCACCCACCGAACTGCAGACCACCCACGAAGGGGACGGACACCGATGGCCTCCATCGAGATGAACCACATCGTGAAGAAGTACGGCGACGGGTTCCCGGCGGTGAACGACGTCAGCCTGGACATCGCCGACGGCGAGTTCATGATCCTGGTCGGGCCCTCCGGCTGCGGTAAGTCGACCCTGCTGCGGATGATCGTCGGGCTGGAGGACATCACCAGCGGCGACATGGTCATCGGCGGCAAGCGGGTCAACGACCTGGCACCGCGGGAGCGCAACCTGTCGATGGTCTTCCAGAACTACGCGCTCTACCCGCACCTCACGGTCTTCGAGAACATCGCCTTCCCGCTGCGGCTGTCCAAGGTCGACGACGCCGAGGTGCAGAGGCGGGTCAACGAGGCCGCCGACGTCCTGGAGCTGCACGAGCACCTGGAGCGCAAGCCGGCGAACCTCTCCGGTGGCCAGCGCCAGCGGGTGGCGATGGGCCGGGCCATCGTGCGCCAGGCCGAGGCGTTCCTCTTCGACGAGCCGCTGTCGAACCTGGACGCGAAGCTGCGCGGCCAGATGCGCACCGAGATCGCCCGGCTGCAGCGCCGGCTGGGCATCACCACGGTGTACGTCACCCACGACCAGACCGAGGCGATGACCCTCGGCGACCGGGTCTGCGTCCTGCGCAAGGGCAAGATCCAGCAGGTCGCCTCGCCGCGGGAGCTCTACGAGCAGCCGGTGAACCTCTTCGTCGCCGGGTTCATCGGCTCCCCGCCGATGAACTTCCTGCCCGCCACTCTGGACAACCGCACGCTGACGACGCCGTTCGGGACGATCGAGCTCGACGAGCGTCGCGCCGCGGCGGTCGCCGGGCGGGACGTCCTGCTGGTGGGCATCCGGCCGGAGTACTTCGAGGACGCGTCGCTGGTCGACGAGGCCAAGCGGCCGCTCGGCTCGGTCTTCACCGCCCGGGTCGACGTCACCGAGTGGCTGGGCGACTCGCAGTTCGCCTACATCCCCTACGAGGCGCCCGAGGAGATCCGCGGCCAGCTGCGCGACCTGTCCCGGGAACTGGACGCCGAGGAGCTGCGCACCCAGGCGATCGTCTCCATCGACGCGACCAGCCGGATCCGGGAGGGGCGCGACGCCGAGTTCTGGCTGGACAGCCGCAAGGTGCACGTCTTCGACCCGGCGTCGGGGGAGAACCTCACCCGTGACGCCGAGGCCGGCGCCGAGCTGACCCGGTTGGCCGCCCAGGACCGCGAGGAGCAGGTCGCCGACGCCCAGGGGTCGATCAGCGAGCGCAGCGGCAGCGCAGCCTGACGTCGCACCGGGGCGCCGGTTCCCCGGGTGGGGGACCGGCACTCCGGTGCGGCATGCTGCCCCCGCAGCGTTTGTCCGGACCCGGTGGTGCACACCTGTGTCCTGACAGACCTCGGTCGACCCAGGAGGCAGCATTGGACATCACCGCGACCGACGAGTGGGGCGCGCTCGCCGCCCACCACGCCGCGATCGAGGGCACCACCCTGCGGCAGCTGTTCGCCGACGACCCGGGCCGGGGCCACCGCCTCACCGGCACCGCCGGCGACCTGCACGTCGACTGGTCCAAGCACCGGGTCACCGACGAGACGGTCCGGCTGCTCGTCGCGCTGGCCGAGCGGGCCGGTCTGCCCGAGCGCATCGAGGCGATGTTCCGCGGTGAGCACATCAACACCACCGAGGACCGCGCCGTCCTGCACGTCGCGCTGCGCGCCCCCGCCGACCAGCAGCTGGTGGTCGACGGGCAGGACGTGACCGCCGACGTGCACGAGGTGCTGGCGAAGATGCGCGGCTTCGCCGACCGGGTGCGGTCGGGGGAGTGGACCGGCCACACCGGGCAGCGGATCCGCGCGGTGGTCAACATCGGCATCGGCGGCTCCGACCTCGGCCCCGCGATGGCCTACACGGCGCTGGCCGACCACAGCGACCGGGACATCACCGCCCGCTTCGTGTCGAACATCGACCCGACCGACTTCGCCGAGAAGACCCGCGACCTCGATCCGGCGACCACGCTGTTCGTGGTCTGCTCCAAGACCTTCACCACGCTGGAGACGCTGACCAACGCGAAGGTGGCACGGGCCTGGCTGCTCGACTCCGGTGCCGACGAGTCCGCGGTGGCCAAGCACTTCGTCGCCGTCTCCACCAACGCCGACGCCGTCGCCGAGTTCGGCATCGACACCGACAACATGTTCGGCTTCTGGGACTGGGTGGGCGGCCGGTACTCCTTCACCTCCGCCGTCGGCCTGTCGCTGATGGTCGCGATCGGCCCGGACGCCTACGACGAGATGCTGGCCGGCTTCCACGCCGTCGACGAGCACTTCCGCCGCACGCCGCTGGCGGAGAACCTGCCGGTGCTGCAGGGCCTGCTCAACGTCTGGTACACGAACTTCTTCGGCGCCCAGACCCACGCGGTGCTGCCCTACAGCCAGTACCTGTCCCGGCTGCCGGCCTACCTGCAGCAGCTGACCATGGAGAGCAACGGCAAGTCGGTCCGCTGGGACGGCGAGCCGGTCACCACCACCACCGGCGAGGTCTACTGGGGCGAGCCGGGCACCAACGGCCAGCACGCGTTCCACCAGCTGCTGCACCAGGGCACCTCGCTGATCCCGGCGGACTTCATCGGCTTCGGTGAGCCCAACCACGACATCGCGGACATGCACGACCTGCTGATGGCGAACATGTTCGCGCAGAGCGCCGTGCTCGCCTTCGGGCGCACCGCCGAGGAGGTCGCCGCCGACGGCACCGCCGCCGACGTCGTCCCGCACAAGGTGATGCCGGGCAACCGGCCGTCGACGACGATCCTGGCGCCGAAGCTCACCCCGGCCACGCTGGGCCAGCTGGTGGCCTTCTACGAGCACACCGTCTTCACCGAGGGCGTCATCTGGCAGATCGACTCCTTCGACCAGTGGGGCGTCGAGCTGGGCAAGGTGATGGCCCGCCAGCTCGCCCCGGCGCTGACCAGCGAGGACGCTCCGGAGATCGACCAGGACGACTCCACGGTCGCGCTGGTCGAGCACTACCGGAGGCTGCGCAACCGCCCGGTCTGATGAAGGACCCCGTCCTCCTCACCCCTCGCAAGCTCGGGGCGAGCCTCGGCACGGGGCCGACGGGTACCGAGCCAGGACGACGCCCGGGGGGCCTGCGGTGGCTGACCTCCGCGATCGACTGGGACGATGATCGACGACGACGTCGCCCGTGCCGCACCATCCGCCTCCCGGCGGACCGGTGCGCCGGACAGGAGGAGCCATGCCCAACCCGTTCGTGAAGCTGTGGAAGTACCTGACGGCGTCGGCCAACCAGCAGATCGACCAGCGTGCGGACCCCAAGGTCCAGATCGCCCAGGCCATCGAGTCCGAGCAGCAGCGGCACCAGGCGCTGGCCAACCAGGCCGCGGCCGTCCTGGGCAACCAGCGTCAGCTGGAGATGCGGCTGAACCGGCAGCTGAGCGAGGTCGAGCAGATGCAGGCCTCCGCCCGGCAGGCGCTCGTCCTGGCCGACCAGTCCCGCGCTGCCGGTGACGCCGCCAAGGCCGCCGAGTACGAGCAGGCGGCGCAGGCGTTCGCCACCCAGCTGGTCAGCGCCGAGCAGGCGATGGAGGACCTCAAGCGCAGCCACGACGAGGCGCTGCAGGCCGCCGAGCAGGCCAAGGGCGCCGTGGAGACCAGCCGCATGCGGCTGCAGACCACCCTCGCCGAGCGCACCAAGCTGCTGTCCCAGCTGGAGCAGGCGAAGATGCAGGAGCGGGTCTCGGACTCGCTGCGCCAGGTCAACGAGCTGTCCGCGCCGGGCAACACCCCCAGCCTCGGCGAGGTCCGGGACAAGATCGAGGCCCGCTACGCCAACGCCCTCGGTCAGGCGGAGCTCGCGCAGGACTCCGTCGAGGGCCGGATGCTCGACGTGCAGAAGGCGACGCTGGACGTCGCCGGCTCCTCCCGGCTCGCCGAGATTCGCGCCGCGATGGGCGGGCAGCAGGCCGTGGGGGGCGGCGGCCAGCAGGCGGTCACCGGCGGGCAGTCGGCCGCGGCGATCGGCCAGGGCACGGATGCCGCCCCCGGCACCGAGCAGCAGCCGGCCGCTCAGCCGGTGGAGCGGCCCGAGCAAGCCTGAGTCCCCACCCGCAGGACACGCACCGCCCGGTGCCGGACGTCGTCCGGCACCGGGCGGTCGTCGTTCAGCGGCCGGCCAGCGTCGGCGGGTGGTCGCGCTCGCCGGTGCGGGCGGCCGGGGCGATGGGGCTGTGCGCGGCCTGGCAGCGGGGGCACCACCAGGTCACCCGCTCCTGGGTGTCCGGGCCCTGGTCGCCCAGCAGGATGGTGGTGCCGCAGCGCCGGCACGGGCGGCCCTTGCGGCCGGCGACCCAGTGGTCCTCGCCGCGGCGGGTGCTGCCGGTGGTGCTCTGCTCGTGGTGGTGCTTGTTGGCCTGCATCAGCGTGCGGGCCCGGGTGACCAGGCCGGCCAGGTCCGGGACGTCGGCCACCCGGGTCCACGGGTGCACACCGGCGAGGAACAGCGACTCGACCTTGTAGAGGTTGCCGATCCCGGCCAGGTTGCGCTGGTCGAGCAGGGCGACGCCGATCTGCTCGTCGGGGTGGCGGCGCAGCCGGCGGAGCGCCTCGTCGAGGTCCCAGTCGGGGCCGAGCACGTCGGGGCCCAGGTGGCCCACCAGCTGCGCCTCGTCGGCGGTGGGCACCAACGCCATGTCGTGCAGCCGGTAGCCGACGCACTCCCACTCGTCGGTGGCGAGCACCGCCCGGACGGCGAACGCCGGACCTCCGCGCCACGTCGCGCCGGGCCGGTAGACGTGCCAGCTGCCGTCCATCCGGTAGTGGGTGCGCAGCGTGCGCCCGTCGGCGAAGCGGATCAGCATGTGCTTCCCCCGCGGCACCACCTCGGTGACGGTGGCCCCGGTCAGGTCGACGGCGGCGAGCTGCGGCACGCGCAGCTCGCCGCGGCGGAGCGTCGCCCCGGCCAGCGCGGTGTTCATCCGCTGGCTGGCCAGCCAGACGGTGTCTCCCTCGGGCACCTGTCCATGATCCCCTGCCGCAGGCCGGGGTGCTGGGTCTCACCGCAGCGTTCGCCGGCCCGGGTGGGCGTCGTGCCGATGGTCGTGCGGCTCCCTCGTCGGGGTGGCCTGCTGTGAGTGGGCCGACAGGCGGGAAGAGCCAGCGGTCCGTCGGCGCTGGACAGGCCGTGGACGTGACCTCGCGACTGCGGCAGCTGACCGGTACCGGCGTCGTCCGGGAGCCGGCGCACGAGCCGGTCACCGTGACGGTGGCCCGCGTGGTGCGCCCCGAGCAGCACGACGCGTTCGAGCGCTGGGCCGCCGACGTGCAGGAGCTCGTCGCCACCTTCCCCGGGCACCTCGGCTCCTCGCTGCTGCGGCCCGGACCGGCCAGCGACGAGTACCACCTGGTCTACCGGTTCGCCGACGACGAGTCGCTCGCGGTCTGGGAGCGCTCCGCGCAGCGGCGGGAAGCGCTGGACCGGGTGCACCGGCTGGTGGAGGACGAGCGGGTGGCCCGCGCGGTCGGGTTGCAGACGTTCTTCGCGGTGCCGCCGCGCCCCGGCCCGGTGTGGCGGAGCTGGCTGCTGACCGTCGCCGTCGTGCTGGTGTTCACCAGCACCTTCCAGCTGCTCGCCGTGCCGTTCGTGGGTGACTGGCCGTGGCCGCTGCGGCTGCTGCTGTCGGCGGTCTACGTCGTGACGGCGCTGCGCCTGCTCATGCCGCGGCTGAGCCGCTGGCTCGCCCCCTGGCTGCAGGGTTCCCGCCGCAGCTGAGCCGGGCGCCCGCCGGGGTCAGCCGCGCAGCCGCAGACCGCGCGGGGTGGCGGCGAAGCCGGCCGCCTGCAGGGCGGCGGACAGCGCGCTCGCCTCGTGCACCGAGGCGCCGTCGGCCTTCTGCACCGTCATCCGGCCGAGTGCGCCGGAGGCGACGGCGCCGGACAGTGCGGTGGCCGCCTCCTTGAGCACCGTCTCGTCCTCGGTCCAGGACAGCAGCGTCTTGCCGCCGCGCTCGACGTAGAGCACCAGCTCGCCGTCGACCAGCACCACCAGCGCGCCCGCCTTGCGGCCGGCCCGGTGGCCGGTGCGGCGGGACCCCGTGCCCTCGCCGAGGTCGACGGCGTCCTGGTCGCCGGTGGGCCGCTCGGGCCAGGGAAGGGCCGCGCCGTAGACGTTGGCCGGGTCGGTCGCGGCGAGCACCACCGGCCCGGCCGGTGCGCGGTCCGGGCTGGCGAAGCTGCGCAGCCGGTCGACCGAGCCCGACGTGCCGAACTGCGCGGCGCCGAGGGTCTCCACGAAGTACCCCCGCCGGGCCCGGCCGTTCTCCTCGAAGGCGCGCAGCACCGGGTAGACCGCGGAGAACCCCCCGACCACCTGCTCTGCCTGCACCGCGCCGCGGGTGAGCACCCCGTGCCGCTCGAGCAGCGCCTCGGCGCGCGCGGTGGTCCGCTTGGTCGTGTTGGTCTCCAGCTCCGGCAGCGCCGACCACCGCCCGGCCATCGCCGGCGGACCGGTGCGGCTGGGCATGGCCGGGCGGCCCAGCCGGGTGCGCCCGTAGCGGGTGCGGTCGAGCCGGGCGCGGGGTGCGGTCGGCGCTCTGCGGTGGGCCCCGCCGCCGGCCAGCCGGGCGCGCAGCGGGGCGAGGGTGTCGTTGGTCAGCGCTCCGCTCCACACCAGGTCCCAGACCACATCCGACAGCGCCTGGTCGTCGGTGGCGCCGACTCGGTCCGACAGCGACCGGAAGAACAGCGCCTGCCCGCCGGCGAGCTCGTCGAGCACCTGCTGGGCGACCCCGCCTTCGAGCTGTGCGCCGCCTGGCGGCTCGGGCAGCAGCAGTGGTGCCAGGTCGGCCGGCACCAGGGTGACCCACCCGTCGCCGCCGGAGAGCCCGCCGGCGCCGGCCCAGAGCACCTCGCCGGCGCTGGTCAGCTCGTCGAGCATCGCGGGGGAGTAGTCGCGCACCCGTGAGGGCAGCACCAGCGACTCCAGCGCCGAGGCCGGCACGAGCGCCCCGGCCAGCTGCTCGACGACGGCGAGGACGCCGTCGACCCCACGCGTCCGGCCGCCCACCGACTGCCAGGACGGGGTGAACCGGGCCAGGGTGTCGACCGGCACCGGCTCGACCTCCTGGCGCAGCTTGGCCAGCGACCGCCGCCGGATCGACCGCAGCACCTCCGCGTCGCACCACTCCTGGCCGACGCCGCCGGGCCGGAACTCGCCGGTCACCAGCCGCCCGGTGCCGACCAGGCGCTGCAGCGTGGCGGTCACGACGGCGACGCCCAGCCCCAGTCGGGTGGCGACGTCGGCCGGCACGAACGGCCCGTGCGTGCGGGCGTAGCGGCCGACGAGGTCGCCGAGCGGGTCGGCCACCGGCTCGGTGAACGCCTCGGGCACCCCGACCGGCAGCGCGGTGCCCAGTGAGTCGCGCAGCCGGCCGGCGTCCTCGATGGCGACGTGCCGCTCCTCGCCGGCGATGCGCACGACGATGGCCCGCCGGGAGGCGACCAGCTCGGCCAGCCACTCGGCCGGCACTCCCCGGGGTGCGGCCTCGGCGACGGTGAGGTCACCGAGGCCGCGGAGCAGGTCGCTGGCGCCGTCGACGTCGCGGGGGTGCCGCTCTGCCGGCAGGCGCTGCAGCTCGGCCTCCACCTCGGCCATCGCGTCGGCGTCCAGCAGCTCGCGCAGCTCGGAGCGGCCCAGCAGCTCGGCGAGCAGGCCGGTGTCCAGCGCGAGGGCCTGCGCGCGGCGCTCGGCCAGCGGTGCGTCGCCCTCGTAGATGAACTGCCCGACGTAGCCGAACAGCAGGGACTGGGCGAAGGGCGAGGCGGTCTGCGTCTGCACGTCGACGACCCGCACCCGGCGGGACCGGACGTCGCGCATCAGCTCGACCAGGCCGGGCACGTCGTAGACGTCCTGCAGCACCTCGCGGACCGCCTCGAGGGTGATCGGGAACGAGGAGAACTCGCTGGCCACCGAGAGCAGCTGGGCCGCCCGCTGACGCTGCTGCCACAGCGGTGTGCGGCGGCGCGGGTCGCGGCGGGGGAGCAGCAGGGCCCGCGCGGCGCACTCGCGGAACCGGCTGGCGAACAGCGCCGAGTTGCCGACCTCGGCGGTGACCTCCCGCTCCACGTCGTCCGGGTCGAGGATCGCCAGGTCGGCCTCGGGTGCCTCGCCGGTGGTGTCGGGCAGCCGCAGCACGATGCCGTCGTCGGAGTGCATCGAGGCGACGTCGACCCCGTAGCGCTCGCGCAGCCGGGCGGCGAGCACCAGCGCCCAGGGGGCGTTGACCTGCGCGCCGAACGGGGAGTGGACGACCAGCCGCCAGTCGCCGAGCTCGTCGCGGAACCGTTCGACCAGCATCGTGCGGTCGTCGGGCAGGTGCCCGGTCGCCTGCTTCTGCTCGGCCAGGTACGCGAGCAGGTTGGCCGCGCCCCACTCGTCGAGGCCCGCGGCCCGGGCGCGCTCCGCGCCGGCCTCGGGGGCCGCGGAGCCGACCTCGCGCAGGAAGGCACCCAGCGCGCGGCCGAGCTCCAGCGGTCGGCCGAGCGTGTCACCGTGCCAGAACGGCATCTTCCCGGGCAGCCCCGGAGCGGGGCTGACGAGCACCCGGTCGTGGGTGATCTCCTCGATCCGCCAGGAGGAGGAGCCCAGCAGGAAGACGTCGCCCACCCGCGACTCGTAGACCATCTCCTCGTCGAGCTCGCCCACCCGCTTGCCCCCGGTCTCGCCGGCGCCGGAGACGAGGAAGACCCCGAACAGCCCGCGGTCGGGGATGGTGCCGCCGCTGGTGACCGCCAGCCGCTGCGCGCCGGCCCGGGCGGTGAGGGTGTCGGTGACCCGGTCCCAGATCAGCCGCGGCCGGAGCTCGGCGAAGGCGTCGGAGGGGTAGCGGCCGGCGAGCATGTCCAGCACCGCGTGCAGCGCGGAGTCGGGCAGCGAGGCGAACGCCGCCGACCGGCGCAGCACCCCGGCCACCTCGTCGACCGTGCGCGGCCGCTCGGACACCATCGCCACGACCTGCTGGGCCAGCACGTCCAGCGGGTTGCGCAGGTAGCGGGTCGACTCGATGGCCCCGGCCCGCATCCGCTCGGCGACGACGGCGCTCTGCACCAGGTCACCGCGGAACTTGGGGAAGATGACGCCCTCGCTGACCGCGCCCACCTGGTGCCCGGCGCGGCCCACCCGCTGCAGCCCGGACGCCACCGTGGGCGGGGACTCGACCTGCACCACCAGGTCGACGGCTCCCATGTCGATGCCCAGCTCCAGGGACGAGGTGGCGACGACGGCCGGGAGCCGGCCGGACTTCAGCGCCTCCTCGGTGACCGCCCGCTGCTCGCGGGAGACCGAGCCGTGGTGCGCAGCGGCGATCGGGCGGACCTCGGGCGGGAGCCCGCCACCGGCACCGGCTTGCGCCATCAGCTGGGCGGGGTTCGCTCCGTGCGGCAACGGCTCGCCCGTCGTCCGCTCGTGGTGCAGCTCGTTGAGCCGGCTGGTGAGCCGCTCGGCCAGCCGACGGGAGTTGGCGAAGACGATGGTGCTGCGGTGGGCCTCGATGAGGTCGAGCACCCGTTCCTCGACGGCCGGCCAGATCGACGTCCGCGGCTGGTTGCCCGCCGCCGAGCCCTCCAGCTCACCGGTCGGCTGCCCCAGCTGCGACATGTCCTCGACCGGGACGACGACCGACAGGTCCCACTGCTTGCTGGCCGGCGGCGCGACCACCTGCACCGGGCGGCCGCCGGCCAGGAAGGTGGAGACCTCCTCGATCGGGCGCACGGTGGCCGACAGCCCGATCCGCTGTGCCGGGCGCTCGAGCAGCTCGTCGAGCCGGTCGAGGGAGACCGCGAGGTGCGCGCCGCGCTTGGTGCCGCAGACGGCGTGCACCTCGTCGAGGACGACCGTCTCCACCCCGCGCAGCGCCTCGCGCGCCTGGCTGGTCAGCAGCAGGAACAGCGACTCGGGGGTGGTGATCAGGATGTCCGGCGGCCGGCGGGCGAAGGTGCGCCGCTCGTCGGCCGGGGTGTCGCCGGAGCGGACGCCGACGCTGATCTCCGGCCGTGGCAGTCCCAGCCGCGCGGCCGCCTGCCCGATGCCGGTCAGCGGTGCGCGCAGGTTGCGCTCGACGTCGACCGCGAGCGCCTTGAGCGGCGACACGTACAGCACCCGGCAACGGGCCAGCGGGTCCTCGGGCGGCGGGGTCGCGGCCAGCCGGTCCAGCGACCAGAGGAACGCCGCGAGCGTCTTGCCCGAACCGGTGGGGGCGACGACCAGCGCGTGCTCGCCGCTGCTGATCGCCGACCAGGCGCCCTCCTGGGCCGGTGTGGGGCCGGCGAACGCGCCGGTGAACCACGCCTGGGTGGGCGTGGAGAAGCGCTCGAGGGCGGACACGGCCCCAGTCTCCCCGGGGGTACGACAGTTCGCCGTCCTCCCTGCGCGAACAGCGTTCAGCCGGGTCGCCGGGCCTCGATCAGCTGCCGGCGGGAGTGGCAGACGAAGCCGCCCTCCCGGTCCAGCGCGGTGGCCGCGCGGGCCAGGCGCGCGGTCAGCAGCCGGGCGTAGCCCCAGCCCGGGCGCTCCTCGGTCGCCCGCCCGGCGAACCCGGTGAAGTCCCATCCGTCGACCGGGGCGGCCTCGGCCTCGGCGACCAGGTCCTCGAACGAGCGCACCGAACGAGGCTGCACGGACGGTCGACGAGTCGACAAGTGGGTTTGTCGACGGCGTCCGCACGAGATCACACTGGTGGAACTACGCCGATGTGGTTCTGGGGGACCGATGAGACGGGCACACGTGCAGTCGTCCAGCGTCCGGTCGGTGGGCTACGACCTCGACCACCAGGTGCTGGAGATCGAGTTCGCTGGCGGCGGGGTCTACGACTACCTCGACGTCCCGCCGGAGGAGGCGCTCGCGATGCTGGAGTCGGCCAGCATCGGGCGGTACGTCAACGGGGAGGTCAAACCGCGCTACCGCTGCCGCGTGGTCCGACCTGCGGCCTGACCGGAACCGCGCGACGGCTGCGGCAGACTCATCGCCGTGACCGTGCCGACGACGATCCCGGACCGGGCGGCCGCGCAGCGCCGCACGGTCGCCGTCCTCTCCGGTGCGGTGGCGCTGGGTGGACTCGGGGTGACCGTCGGCATCACCGTCGGTGGCCTCCTCGCCCGGGAGGTCGCCGGCAGCGACGCCGCGGCCGGGCTGGGGCAGACCGCGAGCGTGCTGGGCGCGGCGCTGATCGCCGTGCCACTGGCCCGGGTCAGCGACCGCGCCGGCCGGCGGGCCGGTCTCGCCCTCGGCTACGGGGTCGCCGTGCTCGGCGGCCTGGTCGTCGTCGCGGCGGCCGCGCTCTCGTCGCTGGCCCTGCTCCTGACCGGGCTGTTCCTCTTCGGGGCCGCCACGACCAGCGGGCTGCAGGCGCGGTACGCCGCCGCGGACCTGGCCGAGCCCGAGCACCGCGGCCGCGCGCTGTCGCTGGTCGTCTGGGCGACCACCATCGGCTCGGTGCTCGGGCCGAACCTGGCCGGTCCCGGGGACCACCTCGGCCGGGCCCTGGGCCTGCCGGCGCTCGGCGGTGCGTTCGTGCTGCCGGTCGTCGTGTTCGTCGCCGTCGTCCTGGGGGTCCTGGCCCTGCTGCGGCCCGACCCGCTGCTGCTGGCCCGGCGCCTCGCCGCGACCGCCCCCGCCGTCGGGCCCGCGCCCCGTGCCGGCGCGATCGGTGCCCTGCGCACCGTCTGGGCCACGCCGGACGGCCGGCTCGGGGTCACCGCCGTCGTCGTCGCGCACTCGGTGATGGTCGGGCTGATGGTCATGACGCCGGTGCACATGGGCGCGGGCGGCGAGCACGCCGACGGCTCCACGCTCCGGGTGATCGGCCTGGTGATCAGCGTGCACGTGGCCGGGATGTACCTGTTCTCCCCGGTGGTCGGCTGGCTGGCCGACCGGTTCGGCCGTTCAGCGACCGTGGCGCTGGGTGGCGCCCTGCTGCTGCTCGCGGCGCTGGTCGCCGGCACCGCCCCGCCGGGGGCGGCCTGGCAGCTGGGCGTCGGGCTGTTCCTGCTGGGGGTGGGCTGGTCGTGCGGGCTGGTGGCCGGCTCGACGCTGGTGACGGAGTCGGTCTCCGACGAGCTGCGCCCGACCGCGCAGGGGGCCACCGACCTGCTGATGGGGCTCGGGGCTGCGCTGGCCGGGGCGGTCGGCGGGCCGCTGCTGGCCGGCGGGGGCTTCGGGCTGGTGGCGGCGGTGAGCGCGGCGCTCGTCGTCCCGCTGGTGGTGGTGTGGGCGGCTCAGCGCCGGTTGCGGTAGCTCCGCCACATCAGGACCAGCCAGGCGACGAGTGCGCACACGATCGCGACCTCCAGGATCGTGTCCCAGGTCGGGGAACCGGTGCTCGGGACCATGCGCCGAGGGTAGGCCGGACGGTGGCGGTGGGTACCGTGCTCGCTGTGCGCCTGCAGGAGTTCTGGTCCCGGATGGAGCAGCAGTTCGGCTCGATGCGGTCGCAGAGCGTCGCCCGCGACCACTCGTTCGGCCCACTCGGTGGCCGGACGGCGATCGAGGCGATCGAGGCCGGGGTGCCGGTGCGCACCGTCTGGCTGGAGATCTGCAAGGCGTACGACGTCCCGCCGAAGGACCGCTGAGGACCACCGGCGGGACGCCGTCGGGTCAGCTGCCCAGGACCGTGCGGGCGTACTGCTCCAGGGTCGTCGGAGCCCGGCCGATCAGCCGGTGCAGGTCGGTGCTGCCGGTGTCCAGCGCCCCCTGGGCGATCGCCTGGTCCAGCGCCACGACGAACCCGGCGGTGGCCTCGGGCAGCCCCGCCTCGGTCAGCGTGCGCAGGTGCTCCTCGGGGCTGAGGTCCCGGTAGACGACGTCGCGGCCGGTCTGCGCCGCGACGACCGCGGCGAGGTCGGCGAGGCTGAACGCCTCGTCCCCGCCGAGCTCCAGTGCGCCGGTCTCCGGCTGGTCGGCGGTGAGGACGGCGACCGCGCCGGCCGCGTAGTCCGCCCGGGTGGCGGCGGCGATGCGCCCGCTGCCGGAGCTGCCGGTCAGCTCCCCGGTGCTGGCCGCCTGCTGGATCTGCTGGTCGTAGTTCTCCAGGTACCAGTTGTTCCGGAGCACGACGGCGGGGATGCCGGCCTCGGCGATGAGCCGCTCGGTGGCGATGTGCTCGGGGGCCAGCGGCAGCGGGGTGTCGTCGGCCCGCGTCGCGCTGGTGTAGACGACCAGCTGCGCGCCGGCCGCCTTCGCCGCCTGCAGCACGTTGCCGTGCTGGGCGACGCGCTGCCCCACCTCGCTGCCGGAGACCAGCAGCAGCCGGTCGGTGCCCTGCAGGGCCACCTCCAGGGCGGCGGGGTCGGCGTAGTCGGCCTGGCGGACCTGTACGCCGCGGTCGGTGAGGTCGGCGGCCTTGGCGGGCGTGCGCACGACGGCGACCACCTCGGTGGCGGGCACGCCCGCGTCGAGGAGGCCGAGGACGACGAGCCGGCCGAGGTGGCCACTGGCTCCGGTGACGGTGATCAAGGGACCCTCCGATGGGTGGGTGCTGCGTTGCGGGCGCTAACCAATCGTTAGTGCAGGTCGATCGCACCGTACACTCGGAGGAGGCGCTGGAGGGGGAGGGTTCCGTGGAGCAGACGGTCGAGCAGTTGGTCGCGGACGTCTTCCGGCGTGCCTGCACCTCGCGCGAGGCCCTCGAGCACGTCACCGGGAAGTGGTCGCTGCTGGCGCTCTCGGCGCTCGCCGAGTCCCCGCACCGGTTCGGCGAGCTGCGCCGGCGGATCGAGGGGGTCAGCGAGAAGATGCTGGCCCAGAGCCTGCAGACGCTGGAGCGCGACGGCTGGGTGCACCGCGAGGTGCGCTCGTCGATCCCCCCGCACGTGGAGTACCGGCTCACCGCCGCGGGGATCGAGCTGGTGCCGCACCTGCTGGCGCTCATCGAGTTCGTCGAGGGCCGGATGCCGGCCGTGCACGCCGCCCGGGACGCGGCGGACGAGGCGCGCTCCGCCCGCTGAGGGGTGCCGGCCCCCGGCCCGTGGGGCGCGTGGGACGGTCGTGCGGCGTGTCGCTGGCTTCGAACAAGTGTTCGGCCTACGGTGTCCACAGGTCCGGTGCTCGTCCACAGATGACGTCGGCCCGGCGAAACTGTCAGACCCCCGACCTAACGTCGGCGACGACCCGCAGACAGCGCACAGCGACACCCGAAGGTGGCCACCATGGCAGCAACCCTGGACCGCGACAAGGCCCTCGACATGGCCCTCGCCCAGATCGACAAGCAGTTCGGCAAGGGCTCGGTCATGCGCCTCGGCGACTCGCCCGAGATCGCCATGAAGGTCATCCCGACCGGTTCCGTCGCGCTCGACATCGCCCTCGGCATCGGCGGCCTGCCCCGCGGCCGCGTCGTCGAGGTCTACGGCCCCGAGGCCTCCGGCAAGACCACGGTCGCCCTGCACGCGGTGGCCAACGCCCAGGCCGCCGGTGGCATCGCGGCCTTCATCGACGCCGAGCACGCGCTCGACCCCGAGTACGCCCGGGCGATCGGTGTCGACACCGACGCGCTGCTGGTCAGCCAGCCCGACACCGGTGAGCAGGCGCTCGAGATCGCCGACATGCTGATCCGCTCCGGTGCGCTCGACATCATCGTCATCGACTCGGTCGCGGCGCTCGTGCCCCGCGCCGAGATCGAGGGCGAGATGGGTGACAGCCACGTCGGTCTGCAGGCCCGGCTGATGAGCCAGGCGCTGCGGAAGATCACCGGTGCGCTGAACAACTCCGGCACCACCGCGATCTTCATCAACCAGCTGCGCGAGAAGGTCGGCGTGGTCTACGGCTCGCCGGAGGTCACCACTGGTGGCCGGGCGCTGAAGTTCTACGCCTCGGTCCGTCTCGACGTCCGCCGCATCGAGACCCTCAAGCAGGGCACCGAGGCGGTCGGCAGCCGGGTCCGGGTGAAGATCGTCAAGAACAAGGTCGCCGCCCCGTTCAAGCAGGCCGAGCTCGACCTGCTCTGGGGTCACGGCTTCAGCCGTGAGGGTGGCCTCATCGACATGGGCGTGGAGCAGGGCTTCGTCCGCAAGTCCGGTGCTTGGTACACCTACGAGGGCGACCAGCTGGGCCAGGGTAAGGAGAACGCCCGCAACTTCCTGCGTGACAACCCCGACCTCGCCGACGAGATCGAGAAGAAGATCAAGGAGAAGCTCGGCATCGGTGCGCCGCTCGACGCCCCGGTCGAGAACGCCGTACCGGCCGACTTCTGATCCCCGCCGTGTCCGAATCGCTGTTCACCAGCGACGGGCCGGCCGAGGAGCACGCACGGCCGGCCGGCGGGGAGACCCGCCGCGCCGGCCGTCGTCGTTCCGGACGGTCGACCGGCGGCTGGTCGGGTGGAGATGACCAGAGGGCGCGGCGCCCTCGAGCCGAGCGTCGTCGCTCGGGGGGTGACGAGGCTCCGGGGCGCGCGCAGGACGATCCGGGCGACCCGGAGCAGGCTGCCCGCGCGATCTGCCTGCGTGCCCTCACGGGGGCGTCGAAGACCCGCAAGCAGCTCGCCGACCTGCTGGCCAAGCGCGAGATCCCCGACGAGGCGGCCGCGGCGGTGCTCGACCGGTTCACCGAGGTCGGGCTGATCGACGACGCGGCGTTCGCCGCCGCCTGGGTGAGCTCACGGCAGTCGGGCCGAGGGCTGGCCCGCCGAGCGCTCGCCGCGGAGCTGCGGGCCAAGGGCGTGGACGACGAGGTGGCCGCTGCGGCGGTCGCCGAGGTCGACCCGCAGGACGAGTGGGACGCCGCGCGCATGCTGGTCGAGCGGAAGCTGCCGTCGATGCGCCGGTTGGACCGGGTGACCGCCGAGCGCCGGCTGGTCGGCATGCTGGCCCGGAAGGGCTACGGCGGTGGACTGGCCGGCTACGTGGTCCGGGAAGCGCTGGACACGCTCGCCGCCGAGCTGCTGGCCGAGGACGAACGGCTCGACGACCTCACGGCCGATGCGGACGACGGGGGCCCGTCCGCCGGCCCCGAGGTGGGGGAGGGGCAGGTACGGGCGCTCGGGCGTCGTGCGGCCCGGCCGGGCGACGTCTGGGAGGACCACCTTCCCTGACGATCGCGTACCTCCCCTGACGACCGCGGGCGGTTCCCGTCGACGTCTCGGGGCATGTTCGACGGGGGCCCCGCCGGTGGGCTGTCGAACGGAGGTCGTCTGTGGAGTGGGTCCTCGTGCTGCTCGCCGTCGCGGTGGTGGTCGCATCGGTCGTCTACGTGGGGAGCCGACGGCGTCGCTGGGAGCGGATGTCCGAGCCGGAACATCCGAGCAACGACCCGCCGGGTCGCGGCGCGGGCGCGGAGAACCAGGCGCCCGACACCCGCGGGGCGGTCAACAAGAGCAGCTGGATGCTCGGCGGGGGCGGCTCCGGCGGGTGAGCGGTGCCGCGAACGCCGGCGGGGCCGGTGCGACGTCCAGGACGTCGCACCGGCCCCGTGTCGTCAGGCGCTCGCGTGCGTGCGTGGTGCCCGGATCCGCCCCCTCACGGAGCCGGACACGACGGGTCAGCGCGGGCGCGGCACGAACGCGCCGGGGGCGCGGTCCAGCCAGGCCGTCACGTCGACCGCGACGCCGTCGGCGGCCTCGTCGTCCGGCACCAGCCAGCGACGGCTGCGCTGCTGGCCCGCGCCCAGCCACCGCTCGATGGAGGCGTCGAACTCCGACATCGACAGGTACTTGCCCAGGTCCGGGGAGACGACCGGTCCCAGGAAGGTCACGTCGTTCTCCACGCCGCCGGGATAGCGCAGCACCACCCGGCAGCGGGAGCGGCGGTGGCGGGCCGGAGGCACCGCCTCGCGGACGATCGCCTCCTCGGCGCCGGCGGCGGCGGCGAAGTTCGCGGCGGACGTCCGGAGCCGGTTCACGAACAGCTGCGAGGTGTGGTCCAGGTCGTAGTCCATGTCGAACCTCGCGGCGAGGGGGGAGGCGGTCACACCCCAGTTCTCGGCAGCGGGAGACCCCGGTCCCACCGGCGGGAGTTGCCAAGCCGCGCCCGCCAGTACGGCGCTGTGTGACCTTCCGGACCGAGCCGTTCCGGTCGGCCCGTCGTCCCGGTGGCTCCACGACGCCGAGGGCCCGCACGCCAGGTGGCATGCGGGCCCTCGGTGGACTATCCGGTCCGCGGTGGGGGCTCGGGGATCGTGGGCTCAGGGAGCGCCTGCGCCGGCGCCCATCTGATCCGCCGGTTCGGCTTCCACGGCCTTGCCGCGCCCCTTGCGGTTGCTGTTGGTCCGCCGCTCCAGGTACTTGGCCAGCATGGACAGCAGCACGTTGATCACGATGTAGATGAGTCCGGCCGCCACGTAGAGCTGGAAGCTGTACCGGTTGCCGAACTCGAAAGTGAAGAACTCGACGAGCTGACGGGCCTGCCGCAGCAGTTCGAGGTAGCTGATGATGAAACCCAGTGAGGTGTCCTTGAGCAGGACCACCAGCTGCGCCACCAGGACCGGCAGCATCCGCCGGGTCGCCTGGGGCAGCAGCACGAGGGTCATCACCTGGGTCTTGCGCAGGCCGAGCCCGAGGGCCGCCTCGCGCTGGCCGCGGTCGATCGACAGGATCCCGGCGCGGAAGATCTCCGCGAGCACCGCCATGTTGTAGAGCACCAGGCCGCCGGTGAGGGCGGTGAAGGCGCTCAACCGGATTCCGTACTTCGGCAGCACGAAGTAGAGCGCGAAGATGACGACCAGCAGCGGGATCGCCCGGAAGAACTCGATGAGCGCCGCGACCGGGATCCGGATCCATCGGTGCTCGGAGAGGCGCCCGACCGCCAGGAGCAGTCCCATCACCGTCGCGAAGACCATGGCGACGGCCGCGACCTGCAACGTGCGCAGCAGCGCCCGGCCCAACGCCTGGGGCACTCCGCTGCTCGGGTCGAAGAGGATCGCCCAGCGGTCGGCCTCCAGCTGCCCGTTGCCGGCCAGCCGGACGAGCACGAAGGCGATGATCGCCAGGATCAGGGCGGCGCCGACGACCGTGCCGATCCGGCTGCGCGCCCGGGCCCGCGGGCCCTGGACGTCGAAGAGCACCGGCGTGGTCATCGCAGGATCGCCACCCGTCGCTCGATGCGGTGCACCGCCAGGGCCGACGGCAGCGTGATGACCATGTAGCCCACGACGACCCCGATCAGGATGGCGGTGAGGTCAGGAGCGCTGGCGTTGACCAGCCGGGGCAGCAGCGAGCTGAGCTCGCTGACCGAGAAGCCGGCCGCGATCGAGGTGTTCTTCACCATCGCGATCAGCACGTTGCCCAGCGGCGGGACGACCGTCCGGAACGCCTGGGGGAGCACAACCTGGCTCAGCGACTGGCCGAAGGTCAGCCCCAGGGCGCGCGCCGCCTCGGCCTGGCCGGGGTTCACCGAGTTGATGCCCGAGCGCAGCGCCTCGCAGACGAAGGCGGCGGTGTACAGGCCGATCGAGAGCACCGCGCCGGGGAAGAAGTCGATGGCGAAGTCGATCTGCGGCAGCCCGAAGATCATGAAGAACAGCACGACCGTGAGCGGGGTGTTGCGGAACATCTCGACGTAGAACGTGGCCAGCCCGCGCAGCGGTGCGATCGGGCTGACCCGCAGCGCCGCCAGGAGCGTGCCGAGGACCAGGGCCACCAGGCCGGCCAGCACCGACAGGCTCAGGGTCGTGAGGAAGGCGTCCCAGAAGAGGTCGAAGTTGTCGATCAGGAACTGCACCACGCCTCCTCTGAGGGCGAGCGGCGGCGAGGCGCCGGCGGACGGGGGTGGGCCCGCCGCCGGCGCCTCGCCGGGATCAGCAGGGGATCAGTAGCGGATGACAGCCGGCGGCTCGGGTGCGTCCGTGCCGGTGATGGCGCCGGCGGTGCGGTCCCAGGCCTCGGCCCAGGCGCCGTCCTCGTAGGAGGCTTCCAGGACGTCGTTGATGAAGCTGCGGAACTCGTCGTCGCCCTTCGTCAGCCCGATGCCGTAGGGCTCCTCGGTGAACGGGTTGCCCACCAGCTCGAACTCGTCGGGCGCGCCGGCGACCAGGCCGGTGAGGATGACGTTGTCAGTGGTGACCGCGTCGACCTGGCCGTTGCGCAGCGCGTCGGCGCACTTGGAGTACACGTCGAACAGCGTCAGCTGCGCCTCGGGGTAGTTGGTGCGGATCTCCTCCGCCGGCGTCGAGCCCTCGACCGAGCAGACGTTCCGGCCGGCCAGGTCCTCGGGGCCCTGGATGTCCAGCGGGTTGCCCTCGGCGACCATGATGTCCTGCCCGGCCTCGTAGTACGGGCCGGCGAAGTCGATCAGCTCCTTGCGCGTGTCATTGATCGTGTAGGTGGCCACGACGATGTCGACGTCGCCGTTCTGGATGAACGACTCACGGTTGGCCGACACCGTCTCCACCCACTCGATGCCCGACGCGGGGATGCCGAGTTCGGCGGCGATCAGCTCGGCGATCTCGACGTCGAAGCCCTCGGGCACTCCGTCCGGGCCGGCCAGGCCGAAGCCGGGCTGGTCGAACTTCGTGCCGACGGTGATCGTGCCGGCGTCGGCGAGCTCGGCCATGGTCGTGCCCTCGTCGAACGAGACGTCGTCGGCCACCTCGGCGCTGCCGCCGGCCGCCTCCTCGTTCTGGTTGCCGGCCTCGCTGGAGCAGCCGGTCAGCACGATGCCCAGGGCCGCGAGGCCGGCGGCGTAACGGGTGATGCGCATGAGAGGTCCTCTCGTCGGTGGTGCGGCGGATCAGTGGTTGAGGATCTTGGAGAGGAAGTCCTTGGCCCGGTCGGAGGACGGGTTGGTGAAGAACTCCTCCGGGGTGGCGGACTCGACGATCCGGCCGCCGTCCATGAAGACCACCCGGTTGGCCGCCCGGCGGGCGAAGCCCATCTCGTGGGTCACCACGACCATCGTCATGCCGTCGCGCGCCAGGCCGGTCATCACGTCGAGGACCTCGTTGATCATCTCCGGGTCCAGCGCGGAGGTCGGCTCGTCGAAGAGCATCACCTTCGGGTCCATCGCCAGCGCGCGGGCGATGGCCACCCGCTGCTGCTGGCCGCCGGACAGCTGGGCGGGCACCTTGTCGGCCTGGGCGCCCACGCCCACCCGGTCGAGCAGCTCACGGGCCCGCTTCTCGGCGTCGGCCTTCGACTGCCGGCGCACCTTGACCGGCCCGAGGGTCACGTTCTCCAGCACGGTCTTGTGCGCGAAGAGGTTGAAGCTCTGGAAGACCATGCCGACGTCGGCGCGCAACCGGGCCAGCTCCTTGCCCTCCTCGGGCAGGCGCTGGCCGTCGATGGTGATCTCGCCCTGCTCGATCGACTCCAGCCGGTTGATCGTGCGGCAGAGCGTCGACTTCCCCGACCCGGACGGGCCGATGACGACGACGACCTCGCCGCGGTCGACGGTCAGGTCGATGTCCTGCAGGACGTGCAGTTCGCCGAACCACTTGTTGACGCCGGACAGGCGGACGAGAGGCTCTCCGGTCGGACGTTCGGTCACAGGCGGTGACCCTAGGTGGCTCCCAGACGCCTGGAGGTCGCCGGGCCATCACGATGCCGTAACGAAGGCGTTCCCCGGGCCTCGCCCCCGGTCATGGGTGTAGCGGCGGTCACGATCCGTGCGTGCCGACGGCGCTCCCGGGTACCGGCGGGGCATGTCGAAGCCCGGTCTGCTCAGCTCGCTCGCCCGTGGGACGGGCGCCGCACTCGCCGGCACGGCGGTGATGACCGCCTTCCAGCGGCTGGTCGAGCAGCCGCTCATCGGCCGCCCGGACAGCTACGCGCCGGCGGAGATCGCCGAGGCGCTGCTGCCGGTTCGCCCCTCGACCCCGGCGGGCCGGACCCGGCTCAACTGGGTGGCGCACTTCGGCTTCGGCACCGTCTGGGGCGTCGGCCACGCGCTCGCCACCCGGGCCGGGCTCCGCGGGCAGCGAGCCGTGCACGTCGTCTTCGCGCTCGGCTATCCCGCCGACGTGCTGGCCGGGAAGCTGCTGGGCGTCTACTCCCCGAGCCGGTGGAGCCGGCAGGACTGGGTGGTCGACGTCGTGGACAAGTACGTCGCGCTGCAGGCCACCGCGCTCGTCCACGACCGGTTCCTGGTCGCCCGCCGCTGAGGCGCGACCGTACGGGCCCGGCAGGTCCGTACGATGCGGTGGTGAACGGCAAGACCTACCTCGTGCGCACGTACGGCTGCCAGATGAACGTGCACGACTCCGAGCGCCTCTCCGGGCTGCTGGAGTCGGCCGGCTACACGGCTGCCCCGGAGGGCACCGACGCCGACGTCGTCGTGCTCAACACCTGTGCCGTCCGGGAGAACGCGGACAACCGGCTCTACGGCAACCTCGGCCACCTGCGCCCGGTCAAGGACGCCCACCCGGGCATGCAGATCGCCGTCGGCGGCTGCCTGGCGCAGAAGGACCGCGGCGAGATCGTCCGGCGGGCCCCCTGGGTCGACGTCGTCTTCGGCACCCACAACGTCGGGTCGCTGCCGGCGCTGCTGGAGCGGGCCCGGCACAACGAGGAGGCCCAGGTCGAGATCGCCGAGGCGCTCGAGGTCTTCCCCTCCACGCTGCCGGCCAAGCGGGACTCCGCCCACTCCGGGTGGGTGTCGATCAGCGTCGGGTGCAACAACACCTGCACGTTCTGCATCGTCCCGGCGCTGCGCGGCAAGGAGAAGGACCGCCGCCCCGGCGACATCCTCGCCGAGGTGCAGGCGCTGGTCGACCAGGGCGTGCTCGAGGTGACCCTGCTCGGGCAGAACGTGAACGCCTACGGCGTCGAGTTCCGCGACCGCGGCGCCTTCGCCGACCTGCTGCGCGCCACGGGCGCGATCGAGGGCCTGGAGCGGGTGCGCTTCACCAGCCCGCACCCGCGTGAGTTCACCGACGACGTCATCGCGGCGATGGCCGAGACGCCGGCGGTCTGCCACCAGCTGCACATGCCGCTGCAGTCCGGCTCCGACGAGGTGCTGCGCCGGATGCGCCGTGGCTACCGGCAGGACCGCTACCTGGGGATCATCGACCGGGTGCGGGCCGCGATGCCCGACGCCGCGATCACCACCGACATCATCGTGGGCTTCCCGGGCGAGACCGAGGCCGACTTCCAGCAGACCCTCGACGTCGTCCGGCAGGCCCGGTTCGCCAGCGCCTTCACCTTCCAGTACTCCAAGCGCCCGGGCACCCCGGCCGCCGAGATGGCCGACCAGCTGCCCAAGGAGGTCGTGCAGGAGCGCTACCTGCGACTCACCGCGCTGCAGGACGAGATCAGCTGGGCGGAGAATCGCGCCCTGGTCGGCCGCCGGGTCGAGCTGCTCGTCGCGGCGGGGGAGGGGAGCAAGGACGCCGACCGCGGCCGGCTGTCCGGGCGGGCCCGGGACGGCCGGCTGGTGCACTTCACCGCCGCCGACGGCGTCCGCCCGGGCGACGTCGTCGAGACCGTGGTGACCGCGGGCAAGCCGCACTTCCTGGTCGCCGACGGCGGGCTGCTCTCGCACCGGCGCACCCGCGCCGGTGACGCGGCCGAGGCCGGCACCCGGCCGACGACGCCCGGCGTGCTGCTCGGCATGCCGGCCGTCGGCGTCCCCGCGCCGCTGCCGGCCGCAGTGCCCGCCTGCGGCTGACGCCGGGCCGCGCCGTTGTGCGCTGACCGTCGGATCGTCCTCGCGGAGATCGACGATCAGCGCACAACGGCGGTGTGGCTGTTACTGGCCGGGCTTGAGCAGGACCTTGGTCCAGCCCTTGTCCCGGTCGTCGAAGTGCTGGTAACCCTCGACGGCCTGGTCCAGGCCCAGCTCGTGGCTGGTGATCATGCCGGGGTTGGCCTTGCCGTCGATGATCAGGTCACGCAGCTGCCGGTTGTAGCGCTTGACCGGCGCCTGCCCGGTGCCCATCGACTGGCCCTTGGTGAAGAAGGTGCCGAACTGCCAGGGGATCCGCCCCTCCTTGGCCAGGTCGCTGGTGGCACCCGGGTCCTGCGGCACGTAGACGCCGACGACGCCGAGGCCACCGGTCGAGCGGACCATCTGGACCAGGTTGTCCAGCACCAGCTCCGGGTGCTCCTCGCCGCCGGAGTCGTGCGCCTGGTAGCCGACCGCATCGACGCCGCGGTCCACGCCGCGTCCGCCGGTGCGCTCCATGACCTGCTCGACCGGGTCGCCGGCGCTGAAGTCGATCGGGGTGGCGCCGTACTTCTCCGCCAGCGCCAGCCGGTCGGGCTCCTTCTCCACGACGAAGACCTCGGACGCGCCGCGGATCATCGCGCTGTGCGCGGCCATCAGCCCGACCGGGCCACCGCCCAGCACGGCCACCCGGTCACCGACCTGGAAGCCGGACAGCTCCACGCCATGCCAGCCGGTGGGGAAGATGTCCGAGAGCATCGTGAAGTCGTTCTCGTGCTCGGTGCCCTCGGGCAGGTGCAGCAGGTTGAAGTCCGCCCACGGCACCCGCAGGTACTCGGCCTGGCCACCGTCGTAGGGGCCCATGTTGGCGTAGCCGTAGGCCGCGCCGTCCATCCCCTCGGTGGGGTTGGCGCGCAGGCAGAACGACGTCCAGCCCTCGGTGCAGTTGCGGCAGGTGCCGCAGGCGATGTTGAACGGGACCGACACCCGGTCGCCGACCTTGATCCGGTCGACGCCGTCGCCGACGGCCTCGACGACGCCCATGTTCTCGTGACCGAGGACCTTGCCCTCCTCCACGGAGGTGCGGCCCTCGTACATGTGCAGGTCCGACCCGCAGATGTTGGTGGTGGTGATCCGGATGACCGCGTCGGTCGGCGCCTGGATCGTGGCGTCCGGCACCTCCTCGACGGTGACGTTCTTGGGGCCTCGGTAGATGACGGCCTTCATGTGCGCGTGCTCCTTCCGGTGGGGGAGACGCTCAGCGGCTGCTGAACGCGCGGGTGAGGTGTGCGGCTGCGTCCTGCTGGGCCTGCTCGGCCTCGTCCAGGACGGCGGCGGCGCCGAAGAACTCGTGCATGACGCCGGCGAAGTAGCGGTGCGTGGTCGGCACCCCGGCGGTCTCGAGGTCGCGGGCGAACTGCTGGCCCTGGCTGCGCAGCACGTCGCGCTCGTCGGTGATGACGAGCGTGGGCGGCATGCTCGCCCGCTGCTCGGGCGTCCAGTCCAGCAGCGCGACCCGCGGGTCGGTGGCCGCCTCGGGCTTGCCCTGGAAGGCGTGCATCGCCATCCAGGACAGCAGCGCCCGGTTCAGCGGGCGGCCGTCGGCGGCGTCCTCCATCGACTCGCCGAACTGCTCGCCGGTGGTCAGCGGGTAGACGCAGACCTGCGCCACCGGGGTCGGCTGGCCGTTGGCGGCCAGTTGCAGTGAGGTGGCCGCGGCCATGGTCCCGCCGACGGACTCCCCGCCAATGGCCATCCGGTTGGGGTCCCCGCCGAGCTGCCGGGCGTTCTCCCGAACCCAGGTCCAGGCCGTCAGGACGTCGTCGTGCGAGGCGGGGAAGACCGCCTCGGGCGCCCGCCGGTAGTCCGGGGAGACGACGATCGCGTTGGTCTTGTTGCACAACCCGCGGCAGGACGCGTCGTAGGTGTCGATGTCGAACAGCACCCAGCCGCCGCCGTGCACCCACATCACGATCGGCACGGGGCCGACGCCGGGGTTGCTCGGCGTGTAGACGCGCAGGGTCTGCTCGCCGCCGGCGCCGTCGGGGATCTTCAGGTCCTGCACCGAGCCGACCGGCTCGGGGCCTTCGATGCCGCGGTCGGCCATGACCTTCTTCACCGCGTCGTCCGGGCCGGGCTGCGTGCGGGCCTCGGTCGGGGTGAGGATCTCGAAGGGCAGCGGTCCGAGCGAGGAGTGGGCGTCGACGATCGCCTGGGCCTGCGGGTTGAGCAGGCCGCTGGCGTCGGTGGCGAGCTCCTTCTGCCGGCCCGACAGCATGTCGCGGACGTGGTCCAGCGGCTTGGCCAGCATCCCGGCGATCTTCTCCGCGATCCCCTCGTCCGGGGCGTGCGGGTGCGGCCGGGTCGGGGCCATCCGCTTGTTGGTCAGGAACTTCTCACCCAGGTCGGCCATCCGCTCCGGACCGGCCTTGGCCCGGAACTGCGGCAGTTCGTCGTTCTCCTCGTCGTCGACGTGGTGCCGGGTGGTCGAGATGAGCTGGGTGACCGCCTCCTCGAACTCCGGCTCGCCGGGCTCGGTGCGGCCGAGGGTCACCAGCAGCTCCTTGATCTGCTGGTGCTCGTGCTCGGCGTCGTCGTGCTCGTCGGTCATCCCGATCTCCGGCCAGATCGGGTAGAGCACCACCTCTTCGGCGAAGGCGTGCGCCGCGAGCTCGAAGGAGACCTGGTCGACCAGCACCCGGCGGTTGCCGCGGCCGGCCTCGAGGTGCTGGAACTGCCGGTCGACGATCGCGTGGTCGTCGGCTATCAGGTGGTCGATGTCGCCGGGCTGGGTGGGGTAGGACAGGGCCACGAGGGCTCCTTCCGGATCGGTGTCGGCCGCGCACGCATGCGGCGCGGCGCATTCCGTTGTCCACGGCCTACCCGTCGTCCCGGGGGCTACACGACCGTTCCGGAGAACACCGAGGGCCCGTCCGGCGAACGGACGGGCCCTGGTGACTGGATGGAGCGGTCAGGCCCCGTCCCGAGGCTCACCCCGAGCTTGCGAGGGGTGAGGAGGACGGGGTCCTCCTTCAGCGGCGGCCGGCGGCCTTCTCAGCCTCGGCGAGCCACTCGCGGCGGCTGGCCAGGTTGGCCTCCGCCTCGCTGATCCGCTTGGCGTTGCCGGCGGCCTGTGCCTTGGCCAGCTGGTCCTCGGCCTTGGTGACCGCCGCGCGCATCGAGGTGAGCAGCGGGTTCTCCGGCTGCACCCGCGGGCGGGAGGCGTCGGCGACGCCGCGGAACTTCTCCTCCACGGCCCGCATGCGGTCCTCGAGCTGACGCATCACGCCGCGGGGCACGTGCCCGATGGCGTCGTAGCGCTCCTGGATCCTGCGCAGCGCGTTCTGGTTGCCCCGGTTGGCCGGGTCGAGCTTCTCGGCCTCGGCGAGCAGCTCCTCCTTGGCCTTCTGGTTGGCCAGCTCGTCGCTGCTGCGCGCCTGGTCGTTGGCGGTGCGGGCGGCGAAGAAGACGTCCTGCGCGGCGCGGAACTTCTTCCACAGGTCGTCGTCGGTGTCCCGGCCGACCCGGGGCACGGCCTTCCAGCGGTCCATCAGCGTGCGCATCGCGGCACTCGTCGGCCCCCACTCGGTGGAGGTGGACAGCCGCTCGGCCTCGGCGATGAGCTCCTGCTTGGCCGCGCGGGACTCGCCCCGCTGCTTGTCCAGCTCGGCGAAGTGCGCGCCCCGGCGGCGGCCGAAGGCGTCCCGCGCCGCCGCGAAGCGCTGCCACAGCGCCTCGTCGGTCTTGCGGTCGATCCCCTTGATCGTCTTCCACTCCTCGACGATCGCCTTGAGCCGGTCGCCGGCGGCCTTCCACTGCGTGGACTCCGCCGCGATCTGCTCGGCCTCGGCGGCCAGGGCCTCCTTGCGCTCGATCTGCACGGCCCGCTGGGCGGCCCGCTCGCGGCGGTTCGCGGCGACGGCGGTCTCGGCCATGCTGCTGATCGCCCGGGCGCGCAGGGCCAGGTGGTCGAGGTCGCCGACGGCGGCGGAGGTGAGGATCTGCTCGGCGAGCTCCTCGGCCTTGGTCTTGATCTCGTTGGGGTTGCCGGTGTGCGCGGCCAGCCGCGCCTCCAGCAGGGCGACCTCGGTGGCCAGGTCGTCGTAGCGCCGGCCGAAGTGGGCCAGCCCCTCGTCGGGGGCACCGGCCTGCCAGGAGCCGACGGCGCGCTCACCGGTGGTGGTGCGCACGTAGACGGTGCCCTCCTCGTCGACCCGGCCCCACTCGGTCGGGTCGGAGGGGGTGACGGCGGGGACGACCAGCGGCTCGGCGGCCGGGGTGCCGGCCCCGCGACCGCGGCCACGGCCGCGGTTCCGGCCCGGCTTCGGCGCCGGGGCGTCGGCGGCGGGCTCCGGCGACGACTCGGCGGCCGGCTCGGCGGAGGGCCCGGCGGACGTGTCGGTGGCGGACCCGGCGGAGGTGTCGGTGGCGGCCGGGGACTCGCCGGCGGGGGTGCCGGCCGCGTCGGTCACCGCCTGGGCGGGGGCCTCGGTGCCGGTGGGGACGGCGGCGTCGGGGGTCGCCGCCAACGGCCCCTCGTCGACCGGTGCCACCTCGGCCGAGGGCTCGGCCGGCGCGGCTGCGGCGCCCTCTGCTGCTGCCGGGGCCTCCGGGACGGCACTGCCCTGCCCGGGGCCGCCCTCCTCGGCGGCGTCGGTGGGGACGGCGGCGTCCGGCGTCGCGGCCAGGGGCCCCTCGTCGACCGGCGCGACCGCGGTCGCCGCCGTCTCGGGGGCCTCCTCGGCGCCGGGGGTGGCCTGCTGCGTCCGGTCTCCGGTGTTCTCCGTGCTCGACACGCCAGCAGTCTCCCACGATGCATCCGCGACACTGCCTGGCGTGAGTCCTCCCTCTCCGGTCACGGTGGCGTTCTGCCCTCAGGCGCCGGTGCTGCTGCCCGTCGTCGCCGGTGCGGCCAGCTACGCCCTGTCGGTGCTGCGGGCCGCGGTGTCGGCCGCGGTGCAGACCGTGCTGGACGCAGAACCCGAGGTCGTGGTCGTCGTCGGCGACGGCGCCGACGGGGTCCGGTTCGGCCCCGGGGACGGCGGTGACCTGCGCGGACTCGGCGTCGACCGGGAGGTGCCCTTCGCCGGCCGGGTGCGGCCGGGGGGCCGGCAGCTGCCGCTGCCACACCTGGTCGGCGCCCAGCTGCTCGACCACGCCGGCCACACCGGCTCCCGTCTGGGGGTGGGCCCCGACGACCTGGCGTGCGCGCTGGCCGACCTGCCCGGCCCGGTCGGCGTGCTGGCCATGGGCGACGGGTCGGCGCGGCGCACCGAGAAGGCGCCCGGGGCCCTCGACCCGGCGGCTGCGCCGTTCGACGCCGCCGTCGCCGCGGCGCTGGCCGCCGGGGACACCGGGACGCTGGCCGGCCTGGACGCCGCCGAGGGCGCCCGGTTGCTCGCCGCCGGGGTGCCGGTCTGGCGGGCCGTGGGCGCCGCGCTCCGGGGCAGGCCGGTCGCCGCGCAGCTCCGTCACGACGCTGCGCCCTTCGGCGTGGGCTACCTCGTCGCCTCCTGGACGGCGCGGTGACCGGGCCGTCCGCGGCCCCGCCGCCGGTGGTCGCCGTCGTCGGCCCGACGGCGACGGGCAAGACCGCCCTCGCCGTCGCGCTGGCCCACCGGCTCGGTGGGGAGGTGGTCAACGCCGACTCGATGCAGCTCTACCGTGGCATGGACATCGGCACCGCCAAGCCCACCGCCGCCGAGCGGGGCGGGGTGCCGCACCACCTGATGGACCTCTGGCACGTGCGCGAGCCGGCGTCGGTGGCCGAGTACCGGCAGCGGGCGCGCGCCGAGATCGACCGGCTGCGCGCCGCCGGCGTCGTCCCGCTGCTGGTGGGCGGGTCGGGCCTGTACGTCCGCGCCGTCCTGGACGAGCTGGACTTCCCGGGCACCGACGCCGGGGTGCGGTCGCGCCTGGACGGCGAGCTGGCCGCCGAGGGGGCGCAGGCCCTGCACGACCGGCTTGCGGCGCTCGACCCCGCGGCCGCCGCGGCCATCCTGCCCAGCAACACCCGCCGGGTGGTGCGCGCGCTGGAGGTCATCGAGCTCACCGGGCAGCCGTTCACCGCCCGGCTGCCCGACCCCCGCCCCGTCTACCCGTCGGTGACCATCGGCCTGGACCGGGCCCCCGAGGAGCTCGACGACCGGGTGGCCCGCCGGGTGGACGCCATGTGGGCGGCCGGCTTCGTCGCGGAGGTCGAGGCCCTGGCGGCCGACGGGCTGCGCGAGGGGCCCACCGCCTCCCGGGCGCTGGGCTACGCGCAGGTGCTCCAGCAGCTCGACGGGGCGCTCACCCCCGCCGATGCGCGGGAGCGCACGGTCACCACCACCCGGCGGTTCGTCCGCCGCCAGCGCTCCTGGTTCCGTCGTGACCCGGGCACGGCCTGGTTCGACGCCGCCCGGCCGGACCTGGCCGACGCGGTGGCCACGGCGATCACCGACCGTACGATCGGCCGGTGATCGACAGCGCTGGTCCCCGGGTCCTCCTCGGCCACGGCACGGAGAACGACTTCGTCGTCCTGCCCGACCCCGACGGCTCGGTGTGGCCGGAGCGCCGGCTGGATGCCGGGCTGGTCCGCCGGCTCTGCGACCGGCGCGCGGGCCTGGGCGGCGACGGCGTGCTGCGGGTCGTGCCCAGCCGGCACGTGCCCGACGCGGCCGCCGTGCTGGGCGACGCGCTGGATGAGTGCGAGTGGTTCATGGACCACCGCAACGCCGACGGGTCGCACGCGGAGATGTGCGGCAACGGCATCCGGCTGTTCCTGCACGTGCTGCTGACCGAGGGCCTGCTGGACCGGGCGGTGGCCGAGGCCGGCGTGCTGGTCGGCACCCGCGGCGGGCCGCGCCGGGTGGGCGCGTTGCCGGACGGCGGGGGCTACTGGGTGGACATGGGCCCGGCCCGGGTGCTCGGCCGCAGCGTCGCCCGGATCTCCGGGCAGGAGTTCCCCGGGCTGGGGGTCTCCATGGGCAACCCGCACCTGGCCGCGCTGACCGACGTCCCGGTCGGCACCCTCGACCTCACGGCCCTGCCGGGCGTGGACGCCGGCTTCTTCCCCGACGGGGTCAACGTCGAGCTGGTCAACGTGCTGGCCGCCGGGGACGCCCCCGGCGGGGCGAGTGCGCACGTCCGGCTGCGGGTGCACGAGCGCGGGGTGGGGGAGACCCGCTCGTGCGGCACCGGCGCCTGCGCCGCTGCCTACGCGGCCCTGGAGGCCGGTGGCCGGACCGCCGGGACGGTCACGGTGGACGTCCCGGGCGGCCGGCTGTCGGTGCGGTTCGACGGGACGACGACGGTGCTCGCCGGCCCCGCCGTCGTGGTCGCCACCGGGGTGCTCACCCCGGAGTGGCTGGCCGGCTGAGCGTCAGGGCCGGTCCGGCTCGTCGGCCCGGGTCTCCGGGTCGTCGGTCGGCGCCTCGGGCTTGTCGCCCGGCCCGACGTTGCCGACGCCGCGTGGCGCGCCGCGACCGGTGTCCTGGTCCGCGCCGCCCAACGGGTTGCGCGGCGGGTTGAGGCCCACGGGGTCGCGGCCGGGGTCGTCGAGTTCCTCGTTCGGGCTGGTCATCGTCGTCCCTCCAGATGCGGATGCGGTCCCCGGCGGGCTACCCGGCGTCCGCCCGGCCAACCAGCCGGCTGCTCAGCCGGCCCGTCCGGGGTCGGCGCCCGCGGTCGGCGTCCGGGCCTCGGGGAGAGCGGTGGCGTCGACGGACCCGGTGGCGGTGAGGTCGTGCCCGTCGGGGAGGTCCCGCAGGTGCAGCAGCGGGCTGGCCACCACCCAGCCGGCGGCGAGCACCTGCCCGGCCGCGGCGATCCACAGCGTCGGCAGCACCCCCAGCCAGGTCCCGAGCGTGCCACCGAGCAGGCCGCCCAGCGGCATGGTGCCGAACACGATGAACCGCACGGAGGCGTTCATCCGGCCGAGCAGCGCCGGCGGGCAGAGTCGCTGCCGGAAGCTCACCTGGGTCACGTTGTAGACGACGACCGCCCAGCTGAAGCCCAGCTGGCCGAGCGTCAGCAGCACCAGGGGTGCGCCGAGGGCGGCCAGCGGGGTGAGCGCGGTGAACGGCAGCATCGCCAGGACCGACACGGGGATGGCCCGGCCCTCGCCCACCCACCGGGCGAAGCGCGCCGCGGTCGCCGCGCCGACCAGGCCGCCCACCGCACCGGCGGAGAAGACCAGGCCCAGGGTGCTCTCCGACAGGTCGAGCTCGCGCAGCGCGTAGAGCACCAGCAGCGTCGTCGTGATCGAGGAGAAGAGGTTCGACGTCGCCGTGCAGGCCACGATCCGGCGCAGCAGTGGCTGCCGGACGACGAAGCGCAGCCCCTCGCCGATCTCGGCGCGCAGCGACCGGCGGCCGGCCCGATCGGGCACCAGGTCGGGCCGGCGGATGCGGCTCAGGAAGAGCGCCGAGACCAGGAACGACGCCGCGTCCAGGGCGATCAGCAGCGGGGCGCCCATCACCCGCAGCAGCACGCCGGTCACTCCCGGCCCGGCGACCTGGGCCACCGCGCGGCTGGCCTCCAGCTTGCCGTTGCCGTCGACGAGCTGGTCGCGGTCGACGAGCGCGGGCAGGTAGCTCTGGTAGGCGACGTCGAAGAAGACCGTGGCGGTGCCGGTGAGGGCGGCGACGACGAACAGCTGGCCCAGGGAGAGCACGTCGAGCAGGTACGCCAGCGGCAGCGTGCCCAGCACTCCCGCCCGCACCAGGTCGGCGGTCACCAGCACCCGCCTGCGCCGCCAGCGGTCCACCCAGGCGCCGGCAGGGAGGCCGATGAGCAGGAAGGCCGCGGTCTCCAGCGCGGTGAGGAACCCCATCTGCAGCGGCGTCGCGTCCAGCAGCGAGACCGCCAGCACCGGCAGGGCGAGGAGGGTGACCTGGGTGCCGACCTGGCTGACGGTCTCCGCGGCCCACAACCTGCGGAAGTCGGGGTGCCTCAGCAGGCTGCGGTCACTGGTCACCGGGCGAGCCTGGGTGAGTGATCGGGAGATGTCAATCACTGTGGTCGACGTCCTACGCTGGCCCGGATGAGCGAGCGGGAGCAGTCGGCGCGGATCTCCGGTGAGCGCCGTCCGGCCACCGATGCCGAGGCGCGGGCGCTGGCCTCCGCCGTCCGGCTGCGGATCCTGCGGCTGTGCCTGCACGAGGCGCTGACCAACAAGGAGATCGCCGCCCGCCTGGACCGCAACCCGGCCAGCGTGCTGCACCACGTGCGCACCCTGGTCGACACCGGCTTCCTCAGCGCCGAGCCGGTGCGGCGCGGCAACCGGGGCGCCCGGGAGGTGCCCTACCGGGCCACCGGGAAGAGCTGGTTGATGGACGGCGCGGGCGCGGCGCCGCCGGGGTCGGACGTGGTGCTGGCGGCCTTCCTCCAGGAGGTCGCCGCCGTGGGCGAGGAACACCTGGAGAGCACCCGGCTGGGGCTGCAGCTGGACTCGGGGACGGTGGCGGAGTTCCGCAGCCGGCTGTACGGACTGCTGGACGAGTACGCCCGCCGGCCGGCGGACCCGGCGGGGGGGCGGTGGTCGGTCTACCTCGGGATGCATCCGGAGCCCTGAGGTGTTGTACCGGGCGATGACGACACAGTCGATGACGACAACTCACTCGCCCCGCACCGAGGGGCGTGCCACGCTGGACCCGATGACCACCGCTGCTGACCGCGAGGCCCTCGCCACCGAGGACCGCACTCCGACCGCTCCCGCGCCCACCCGCCCGGCATCGGCCGGGGCCTGGGACGAGCCGGACGAGACCACCGGCTCCTACGCGCTCGAGGAGCGCGGCGCCCTGCGGCGGGTGGCCGGTCTCTCCACCGAGCTCACCGACATCACCGAGGTCGAGTACCGCCAGCTGCGCCTGGAGCGCGTCGTGCTGGTCGGCGTCTGGACCGAGGGCACCGCGGTCGACGCGCAGCGCTCGCTGGCCGAGCTCGCCGCGCTGGCCGAGACCGCCGGCTCCGAGGTCCTCGAGGCCCTGGTCCAGCGCCGCGACAAGCCCGACCCGGCCACCTACGTCGGCTCGGGCAAGGCCACCGAGATCCGCGACATCGTCGCCGCCACCGGCGCCGACACCGTGGTCTTCGACGGCGAGCTCACCCCCGGCCAGCTCAACCAGCTGGAGAAGGTGCTCAAGGTCAAGGTGGTCGACCGGACCGCGCTGATCCTGGACATCTTCGCCCAGCACGCCACCAGCCGGGAGGGCAAGGCCCAGGTCGAGCTCGCCCAGATGCAGTACATGATCCCGCGGCTGCGCGGCTGGGGTGAGTCAATGAGCCGGCAGGCCGGTGGCCGCGTCGCCGGCGGTGGCGGCATCGGTACCCGTGGTCCCGGTGAGACGAAGATCGAGACCGATCGCCGCCGGATCCGCGCGCGGGTGAGCAAGCTGCGCAAGGAGATCGCCGGCATGGCGACGGCGCGCGCGACCCAGCGCTCGAGCCGGTCGCGCAACGCCGTCCCGAGCGTGGCGATCGCCGGGTACACCAACGCCGGCAAGTCCAGCCTGCTCAACCGGCTCACCGACGCCGGGGTGCTGGTGCAGGACGCGCTGTTCGCGACCCTGGACCCGACGGTCCGCCGGGCACAGACGCCGGAGGGTCGCGAGTACACCCTCACCGACACCGTCGGGTTCGTGCGGCACCTGCCGCACCAGCTCGTCGATGCGTTCCGTTCGACGCTGGAGGAGGTGTCCGGCGCCGACCTGCTGCTGCACGTCGTCGACGGCTCCGACCCCGACCCGGTCGGGCAGATCAACGCGGTGCACACCGTGCTCTCCGAGATCGACGCCTCGGCGGTGCCCGAGCTCATCGTCGTGAACAAGGTCGACGCGATGAGCGAGGAGGACGTCCTCATGCTGCGCCAGGCCCTGCCCGGGGCGGCCTGGGTCTCCGCGCGCACCGGCGAGGGGATCGAGGCGCTGCGCGACGTCGTCGCCGCCCGGCTGCCGCACCCGCACGTCGACGTCGACGTCCTCGTGCCCTACGACCGGGGTGACCTGGTCGCCCGGGTGCACCGGGACGGCGAGGTGCTCGAGGAGCGGCACGAGGCCGACGGCACCCGGCTCACCGCCCGGGTCGACGACGGCCTGGCCGCGGCGCTCGACGGGTTCACCACCCCCGTCGCCGGCGGCTGAGCGCCCGGACCCGGTGGCGCCGTCCGCCCGGGTGCCCGGGCGGCGGACCTCGCCGACCGGGGCCGGGATCCGGCTCGACCGCCGCGCGGCGCGACCTCGTCCGGTCGCGCCGCGCAGTGCTGTCCCGGGAGGGTCACGGTCAGGTCACGGTGCCGGTACCGTGGCGTCGTGGCGAGCGGAGCGGTGCGCGTGAGGCCCGGCGCCGCCGACGGCCCGGACTCGCGCGCCCAGCCGGTGGTCGGCGTCGGTCGCCCGCCGTGGTGGCTGGTGCTCCTCTCCGTGCTGGTGGCAACCGGTGTCACCGTCGACCTCCTCGCCGGCGGCGTGCTGGAGCGGCTGGACCTGGCGGTCTCCGACCGGATCGGCTCCTGGGGGCTGCGCGACTCCGCCGCGTACTGGCCGGTGTGGGTGTTCACCCAGGCCGGTGGGCGGGGCACCATCCTGGTGGTGCTCATCGGACTGGTGGGCTGGCTGTCCTGGCGGCACCGCACGGCGGTGCCGCTGGTCCGCGTCCTGCTGGCCCTGCTGCTGCTCACCGCGGCGGTCTACGCGGTCAAGTGGGGCACCGGGCGCACCGCGCCCGCCTATCCGGGCTCCTACTTCCACCGGGGCGGGGAGAGCTTCCCGTCCGGGCACGTGGCGAACGCCGTGCTGATGTGGGGCGTGGCCCGCTGGCAGGTCGTCGAGTACGGCCTGCACGCCCGGCTGCAACGAGCGGCCTGGCTGCTCAGCGTGCTGGGGCCGTTGGTCACAGGAGTGGCCATGGTGGCGCTGAACTTCCACTGGGTCACCGATGCAGTCGTGGGGGCGGCCGTCGGCGTCGTGCTCTTGGGCGTGGTTCATGCACTCGACGCAGTCGTGGTGTCACGCTGGGTCCGTGCCAGAGTGGGCCGGCCGCACGCGTAGCCGCGCCGGCCGCCGTTGCCTGGCGGACGGGGCGCTCCTCGCCCTGCCCGCGGCGGTCCTGCTAGCGGTCCTGCCAGCACCGGCGGCGCTCGCCGAGGAGGCCGCGCCGAGCACGCGCTGCACCATCACCGACGCGCGGCTGCCGGAGATCTCCGGCCTGGCCAGCGCCGGGGAGACGCTCCTGGCGATGAACGACGGTGGTGACCGGGCGGAGGTCCACGTCCTCGACACCACCTGCGCCGTCGCGGAGCTGCGGTCGGGGAGCGTCGACCCGTACGACCCCGAGGACCTCGCCCTGGCCGCGGACGGCACGGTGTGGCTGGCCGACATCGGCGACAACAACGCCGCCCGGGAGACCGTCGCGCTGATCGGGTTGCGCCCCGACGGGGGCACCACGCTGACCCGGCTCACCTACCCGGACGGGGCGCACGATGCCGAGGCGCTGCTGCTGGCGCCCGACGGCACGCCGTACCTGGTGACCAAGGAGGTGCTCGGCTCCTCCGGCGTGTACCGCCCGGATGCGCCACTGGCCGACGGGGCCACGGTGCCGATGACCCGGGTGGTCGGGCTGGGCTTCACCCTGACCGGCACGCCGGGTGGGCCGGTCGGCCGCGCGGGGCAGCTGCTGGTGACCGGGGGCGCGGTGTCGGCGGACGGGCAGCGCATCGCCCTGCGCACCTACACCGACGCCTACGTCTGGCCGCTGACCGGTTCCGACGTGGCCGGCGCGCTGTCCGGCGCGCCGGTCCGGATCGCGCTCCCCGACTCACCGCAGGGCGAGGCGATCACCTTCGCGGCGAACAACCGCGACCTGCTGGTCACCAGCGAGGGGCTGCCGGCGCCGGTGACCCTGGTCCCGGTGCCCGGTGAGCCCGCTCCGGGCACCGCCACCGTTGCGACGCCGGACGCGGGGCCCACCGGTGAGCTCGTGACCGCGGCCCCGGGCGTGCCCCCGGTGACGGCCGGGATCATCGCGGCTGGTGTGGCCACCGTCGTCGTCTGGATCGGGGGCAAGGTCCGCCGCCGGCGGGAGTGACCCCCTGCGGGAGTGACCCCCTGCGGGAGTGACCCCCTGAACCCCGCCTGCGGCGGGGCATGCCCAGCCGCAGGCGGTGGCCGGGGTCAGACCCGGCGCAGCACCGTCACGACCCGGCCGAGGACGGTGGCGTCGTCGCCGGGGATCGGCGCATAGGCGGGGTTGTGCGGCAGCAGCCACACGTGCCCGTCGCGGCGCTTGTACGTCTTCACGGTCGCCTCACCGTCGATCATCGCCGCGACGATCTCGCCGTTCTCGGCGGTGGGTTGCTGGCGGACCACCACCCAGTCGCCGTCGCAGATCGCGGCCTCGACCATCGAGTCACCGGTGACCTTGAGCATGAACAGCGTGCCCTCACCGACCAGTTCGCGGGGCAGCGGGAAGACGTCTTCGACCGCCTGCTCCGCCAGCACCGGGCCACCGGCGGCGATGCGGCCCACCAGCGGCACGTAGGTGGGCGCCGGGGCGCCCGCCTCGTCGACGCCACTGGCCGCACCGGCGGCGGCGAGTGCATCGGCCGAGGCGTCGGCACCGACCGTCGCGCCGTGCTCGCCCGGCAGCCGAACGTCCAGTGCGCGCGGCCGGTTGGGGTCGCGGCGCAGCCACCCCTTGCGCTGCAGCACCGAGAGCTGGTGGGCGACCGAGGAGGCGGAGGAGAGGCCGACGGCCTCGCCGATCTCGCGGACCGAGGGCGGGTAGCCCCGGCGTTCGATGGAGTCGCGGATGACCTCCAGCACCCGGCGCTGGCGCTGGGTGAGCCCGTCGCCGGCCTCGCTGCGGTCGGGGAACTCGCGCACGGCCGCGCCGCCGGTGTCCTCGGTGGCCTCCGCCGCCTGCCCGGCCGGGCGCCTGCGTCGGCTCGACCCCTTGCGCTCGTCCGCCGTCCGGCCGTCGACCGCCATGTGTCCTCCTCGTCCGGCTGCGCGCGCAGCTGCCCGGTGGCATCCCGCCTGCCGGGGCGGGGTGGGACGCCGTCGTGGTCTCCCTGCGCACGGTAGCGGCTCGGCGGCTGCGGTTCAAACACGTGTTCGAACACCCGCCGTGTCGGTGCGCTCCTGTCGGTGGCGTGCGGTAGACATCGCACAGACGTTCGAATCGAACAGGCGTTCGAGATCGCACCCGAGGGGTGCCTGCTGTGAGGAGTGCACCGATGGTCATCGCCGAGTACCCGGACACCACCGTCGCCCCGCTCCGCCCGCCGCTCCGGCTGGTCCCGCCGGCGCCCGTCGCGCGGATGGGGTCCGCGGGGCGGGTCGGACCCCGCCCGGCCCGGCGTCCACCGGTGCGTCCCGGTGGGCGGCCGGGGCCCTCGTCGGGGGTCGCGGTGGCGCGGCCCGTCCGTGGTGGCGACTGTGGCCCGCCCCGGGCTGCCGCTCCGTGCCCGTCGGCCGGGGAGTGGGCGGAGCTGCCGCTGCGACTCACCCGCCGCGGCCGGCGCGCGGTGGCGGCACTGTCGGTGGCGGTCGGCCTGGGGGTGGCGGTGGGCACGCTCGCGGTGGTCGCCGACGGGGAGCCCGCGCTGCAGCTGGCCGGCGCCGGCACGGTGGTGGTCCAGCCCGGCGACACGCTCTGGTCGATCGCCGGTGACCTGGCGCCGGACGAGGACCGGCGCGCGGTTGTCGACGCGATCCTCGATCGCAACGACCTCGAGGACGTCGTGCTGCAGCCCGGTCAGGTGCTCGAGCTGCCCTGATGAGGTGCGCCGGGCCCGTCGCCACGGGCCCCGGCTGTGACGCGTGGGTGCGCGAGCGGCGGGCGGGTCAGCTGCGGAACACGACACGCACGACAGGGCTTGCACACCTGTAGGGGTGGCCGTACGGTTCCACCACAACATCTAGTGCTTACACGGGTGTAAGTCGTCCACAGCCGTTCCACACGTTCTCCCCGGGCCATCCACCGGATGTCCCCGGAGCAGTCCACAGGAGCGGTCCACGGGTCGGTGTCCCACGGTGTCACAGCACCGCGGTGATCCCGGCCGCGACACCTCGGGAGGAGGTGGACCGACAGTGCGTTGCCCCTTCTGCCACAACCCCGACAGCCGCGTCATCGACTCGCGCGAGACCGACGAGGGCGCGACCACCCGGCGGCGGCGTTCGTGCCCCGGCTGCGGGCGGCGGTTCACCACCGTCGAGGAGGCGGTCCTCGCCGTCGTGAAGCGCAGCGGCGTGAGCGAACCGTTCACCCGCGCGAAGGTGGTCGCCGGTGTCCGCCGCGCCTGCCAGGGCCGCCCGGTCGACGAGCACCAGCTCGCGCTGCTGGCCCAGCAGGTCGAGGACGCCGTCCGCGCCACCGGGTGTGCCGAGATCCCCAGCCACGAGGTCGGTCTGGCGATCCTGGGCCCGCTGCGCGACCTCGACGAGGTCGCCTACCTCCGCTTCGCCAGCGTCTACCGGAGCTTCAGCTCCGCTGCGGACTTCGAGAAGGAGATCGCCGAGCTGCGGGCCGCCGTGCGCGCCCGAGCCGGTGGGTCACCCGCCGCCGAGGACGGGCCGCCGGGCGCGGCCGCCGGGTCCTGAGGACGCCGCCCCGAACTGTCACACCCCCCGACTAGACAGGTCTCGACGAGGAGACCGCACCGCACCACCCGGCTCCGGCACCCGCCGGCTTCCCCAGCCGCTCCGCCCGCACCGCCGCTCAGCTCGACGCCAGAGCACGAACACCAGGGAGCCCTCGCACGATGACCGAGACAGCCGACCGCCTCGCCACCACCCGGACCCGTCGCAGCCCGAAGGCGCCCACCCGGGGCAAGGGCCTGAAGGTCAAGCGCGTCTTCACCACCGCCGGTGTGCACCCCTACGACGAGGTGGTCTGGGAGCGCCGCGACGTCGTCATGACCAACTGGCGGGACGGCTCGATCAACTTCGAGCAGCGGGGCGTCGAGTTCCCGGCCGAGTGGAGCATCAACGCCACCAACATCGTCACCACCAAGTACTTCCGTGGTGCGGTCGGCAGCCCCCAGCGCGAGACGAGCCTCCGCCAGCTGATCGACCGCGTCGTGCTGACCTACGGTGCGGCCGGCCGCGAGCACGACTACTTCGCCTCCGAGGGCGACGCCGAGATCTTCGAGCACGAGCTCACCTGGATGCTGCTGCACCAGGTCTTCAGCTTCAACTCGCCCGTCTGGTTCAACGTCGGCACCGCCTCGCCGCAGCAGGTCAGCGCCTGCTTCATCCTCGCGGTCGACGACACGATGGACTCGATCCTGAACTGGTACCGCGAGGAGGGCCTGATCTTCAAGGGCGGCTCCGGTGCCGGCCTGAACCTCTCCCGGATCCGCTCCTCCAAGGAGCTGCTCTCCTCCGGTGGCACCGCCTCCGGCCCGGTCTCCTTCATGCGCGGTGCCGACGCCTCGGCGGGCACCATCAAGTCCGGTGGCGCCACCCGCCGCGCGGCGAAGATGGTCGTCCTCGACATCGACCACCCCGACATCGAGGAGTTCATCGAGACCAAGGCGCGCGAGGAGGACAAGATCCGCGCGCTGCGCGACGCCGGCTACGACATGGACCTCGGCGGCAAGGACATCACCAGCGTCCAGTACCAGAACGCCAACAACTCGGTCCGGGTCAACGACGAGTTCATGCGCGCGGTCGAGGAGGGCACCGAGTTCGGTCTGCGGGCCCGCTCCGACGGCTCGGTGATCGAGACCGTCGACGCCCGCGAGCTGTTCGGCAAGGTCACCCAGGCGGCCTGGGAGTGCGCCGACCCGGGCGTCCAGTACGACGACACGATCAACGACTGGCACACCAACCCCGAGACCGGGCGGATCAACGCATCCAACCCCTGCTCGGAGTACATGAGCCTGGACAACAGCTCGTGCAACCTGGCGTCGCTGAACCTCATGAAGTTCCTCAAGGACGACGGCACCTTCGACTCCAAGAACTTCGTCAAGGCCGTCGAGCTGATCATCACCGCGATGGACATCTCGATCTGCTTCGCCGACTTCCCGACCGACCCGATCGGGGAGACCACCCGGGCCTACCGGCAGCTGGGCATCGGCTACGCCAACCTCGGCGCGATGCTGATGGCCACCGGCCACGCCTACGACTCCCGCGGTGGTCAGTCGCTGGCTGCGGCGATCACCTCGCTGATGACCGGCACCGCCTACCGCCGCTCGGCCGAGCTGGCCGGCGTCGTCGGCGCCTACGACGGCTTCGCCCGCAACGCCGACGCCCACGCCCGGGTCATGCGCAAGCACGCCGCGGCGAACGACGCGATCCGCCCGGTCGGTGCCGACGACGCCGACGTGCTCAAGGTCGCCACCCAGCAGTGGCAGGACTGCCTGGCCATCGGTGCCGAGAACGGCTGGCGCAACGCGCAGGCCTCGGTGCTGGCACCCACCGGCACCATCGGCTTCATGATGGACTGCGACACGACCGGCATCGAGCCGGACTTCTCGCTGGTCAAGTTCAAGAAGCTGGTCGGCGGCGGCTCCATGCAGATCGTCAACCAGACGGTGCCCCGGGCGCTGAAGAGCCTGGGCTACCAGGAGGAGCAGGTCGAGGCGATCGTCGAGTACATCGCCGAGCACGGCCACGTCGTCGACGCCCCGAGCCTGCGCCCGGAGCACTACGAGGTCTTCGACTGCGCGATGGGCGAGCGTGCCATCTCCCCGATGGGGCACGTCCGGATGATGGCCGCGGTCCAGCCGTTCATCTCCGGCGCGATCAGCAAGACGGTCAACATGCCTGAGTCGGCGACCGTCGAGGACGTCGCGGACATCTACTTCCAGGGCTGGAAGATGGGCATCAAGGCGCTGGCCATCTACCGCGACAACTGCAAGGTCGGCCAGCCGCTGTCCGGTGGCAAGGGCAAGAACGACGGCACCAAGGCCGAGGCCGCGGTTGAGGAGACGGCGCCCGCCGCCACCGCCGCGCTGGCGCACCCGGTGCGCAAGCGGCTGCCCAAGAAGCGGACCAGCATGACGACGTCGTTCAGCGTCGCCGGCGCCGAGGGCTACATGACCGCCGGCATGTACGAGGACGGCAGCCTCGGTGAGGTCTTCCTGAAGCTCGGCAAGCAGGGCTCGACCCTGGCCGGGGTGATGGACGCCTTCTCGATCGGCATCTCGATCGCGCTGCAGCACGGTGTGCCGCTGGAGACCTACATCCAGAAGTTCACCAACATGCGCTTCGAGCCGGCCGGCATGACCGACGACCCGGACATCCGCATCGCCCAGTCGGTGATGGACTACATCTTCCGTCGCCTGGCGCTGGACCACCTGCCCGTGGACAAGCGGGCGAACCTCGGCATCTTCAGCGCCGAGGAGCGGGCCGCTCAGGTCGCCGGCTACGACACCTCTGCCGCCACCCCGCAGGTGACCGAGGAGGACGAGGTCGACGTCGAGGCGCTGCGCGGCTCGGTGCCCACCGAGGCCCCGGCGAAGGCCGAGACCGAGAAGGTCACCCAGGAGTCGCCGAAGGAGGCGATCAAGGAGGCACACTCCTCGGCCGAGCTGCTGGAGCTGGTCACCGGCACCGCGACCGACGCGCCCCTGTGCATGACCTGCGGCACGAAGATGCGCCCCGCCGGTAGCTGCTACGTCTGCGAGGGCTGCGGCTCCACCAGCGGCTGCAGCTGATGCGACCGGCCGCGGAGCCTCCTGGTCACTGACCGACGTTCCGCGGCCGCAGCGCCACCGTCCACTGGCCCGGTCCCTGCAGGGACCGGGCCAGTGTGCGTCCCCGGGCCGCCGCTGCGGGCGGTGGGCGCGACGACGCCGCGGTCAGACCGCGGCGCCGACCCCGCTGCGCGGCGGCATGGCCGGGCCGGCTGGCCGTTCGTCCGGGGGCGGTGCCGCGGCATGCCGAGCGACCGGCCGGAAGGCCCGGGGCGCCTGCCGGCGGCTTGCTCGGTCGCCAGGCGGGTGAAGGCGTGGTCCCGTCCGGTCAGCATCGTGATGACCCGTTCCAGGGCGACGACGTCGGTCACGGTGACCCGCAGCTTCGCGGCGTCCGTGGTGGCGTCGCGGTAGCCGGTGGAAGGGGTGGGGCGCAAGGACATGGGTGTCTCCGGGTCGAGCGGCCCAGGTCGGCGGGGGAGCGACCTCGAGGGTGTGCCCACGGACCCGCCGGCGCGAGGGTCAGTCGCCGGCGAGCCCGCACGGGATCAGCTGCCCAGCCATGCCGGCAGGCCATCCACCTCGAGGCCGGGACGAGCGCTCCCTCGCGCCACCGTCGACACGCGCCGCCGGCCGCCTACGCTGGCTGTCGATGAACGCCGGCGAGCGGAGCGGACCGCCCCACGACACCGGTCCCGAGCACACCGCGCCCGCCGAGGAGGCCGGCGCGGTCCGGGTCGACCCCACCCCCGACCGGCCCGCCTCCAACGAACCGGCGCCCGACCAGCCGGGCTCCGGCCAGGCAGCGGCCGGCCAGGCAGCGTCCGACCAGCCGACGAACAGCGGTGGCGCGAGCCCGGTGTCGGGGCGGCGGCGCCGCCGGCTGGTGCTCTCGGCCGTCAGCGGGGTCCTCGCGCTCGCGCTCGGGCTGGGCATGACGATCCAGATCCGGGTCAGCAACACCGACGACCCGCTCAGCACGGCCACCGAGGATGACCTGGTCACCATCCTCAACGACATCGACGCCAACGAGGACCTGCTGCGCCGGCAGCTCGCGGAGACCCGCCGCACGCTGGACGAGCTGACCGACGACCGGTCGGAGGCCGACGGCGCCCTCGAGCAGGCCCGGGAGCGGGCCCAGGCGATCGACGTCCTGACCGGCACGGTCCCGGTCCGTGGGCCGGGCATCCGGCTGGCGATCGTCGACCCGGAGGATGAGGTCGACGCGTCCCTGCTGCTGGAGGCGGTCCAGGAGCTCCGTGGCTCCGGTGCCGAGGCGATCCAGCTCAACGGCGTGCGGGTGGTGGTCTCGACGGCGCTGGTCGACACGGTCGACGGCGTGCTGGTCGAGGGCGAGCGGATCAGCAGCCCCTACGAGGTGCTGGCCATCGGCCCGGCCGAGGAGATGATCGGCGCGCTGAGCGTGCCCAGCGGGGTGCTCAGCGACGTCACGCGCGCCGATGCCATCGCCCGGATCGTCGAGCAGGAGGTCGTCGCCATCGACGGCCTGGCGGGCAGCCCGGTCGACGACTGAACGGTCAGCCGGTCAGCTCGGTGGGCACCGCGACGACGTCGACCATCGCCCCGCGGCGGACCACGGTCACCGGCAGCGGCAGGCCGATCGCCTCGGCGAACAACAGTCGCTGCAGGCTCTGCGCCGACGCCACGGCCGCCCGGCCGGCCTCCAGCACCAGGTCGCCGGCCATCAGCCCGGCCCGGTCGGCGGGGGAGCCGGCGATGACATCCAGCACCTGCAACCCGCGGCGCTGCCCGGTGCGCGCGGCGAGGTCGGCCGGCAGCGGCACCGGGCTGCTGACCACGCCGAGGTACGCGCGGCGCACCCGGCCGTCGCGCACCAGGGTGGTCACGATCCGCCGGCTGGTGTCGTTGACCGGCACGGCCAGCCCCAGGCCCCAGCCGGCGACGGCGGTGTTGATCCCGACCACCCGGCCGTGCGCGTCGGCCAGTGCGCCGCCGGAGTTGCCCGGGTTGAGCGCGGCGTCGGTCTGGATCACGTCCTCCACCACCCGCGCCGACCGGCCGTGCCGGGTCGGCAGGGAGCGGCCCAGCCCGCTCACCACCCCCGCGGTCACCGACCCCGCCAGGCCGAAGGGGTTGCCGACGGCCACCACCAGCTGGCCGACCTGCAGCCCGGAGGCGTCGCCGAGCTCGGCCGGCGGGGGAGTGCCACCCCGGGCGCGCACCACGGCCAGGTCGGACAGCGGATCCGCGCCGACCACCTCGACCGGCACCTCCGAGCCGTCGCTGAACACCGCCCGGCCGGCGGTCGCCCCGCCGACGACGTGGGCGTTGGTCAGCAGCAGGCCGTCGTCGCCGACGACGACGGCCGACCCGGCCCCGCCCCGCTCACCCGGCGCGCCGACCGCGAGCGCAGCGACGTGCGGCGTGAGCTCGGCGGCCACCGTGGTGACCACCCGCGAGTAGGCGTCCAGCGCCGCCTCGTCGACCCCGCTCATCTTGAACCTCCACTGATTACACAGTTACGTGCACCAGTGAACGCCTGATCGGGCACGAGTGGGCAACGCCCTGAGCGAACGACGGCGGCGCGGTCAGGCGCGGCCGTCCTGCCGGCGCAGTGCCCGGCGCAGCATCACCCGGTAGCCGACCAGCAGCACCGCGTTGGCCAGCAGCAGCCAGAGCCCGAGCAGCACGGCGGTGGCGAGCCAGCTGCTGCCGTACCGCTGCGAGAAGTCGGCGAAGAACTCCAGGTAGACGAGGTAACCGGCGGTGCCGACCGCCACCAGCCCGGAGGCGGTCAGCGCCCCGATCGCGAGGTCGGACCAGTGGGCGTCGCGGACCCGGTAGAGCGCGAAGACCAACCCGATGACCGCGGTCAGCACGGCGAAGGCCCCGGCGCCGAGCAGGGCCGTCAGCCACCAGCCCGAGCCCAGCAGCCGGGGCACCAGGTAGAGGGCGGCGAGCGCGCCGAACACCACGACCGGGAGCGCCGCGATGATCGCCAGCGCCAGCAACCGGCCGCGCCAGCCCTGGATCCGCCGCTGCGACTCCGGCGCCACCCGGCTGAACGCCCGCGCCAGCGCCCCTCCGTACGCGGTGGCCGGCCAGACGGCGCCGACGACGGCGAACACCCCGACCTGGCCGGCGATGTCGATCAGCTCGCGCAGCACGTCCCCGACCGGCAGCTGCTGGGGCGTCTGCCCGTCGACCTCGCTGCCCAGTTCCTGCAACGTCTCGTCGGAGACGAACACCCCGGCGACCCAGAACGCGATGAGCACCATCGGCGGCAGGGAGATCATCGCGTAGAAGGCCAGGCTGGCACTGACCGTGGACAGCTCCGGGCTGCGCAGCCAGCGGCCGAAGCGGAGGACCGGACGGGGGAGCCGTTCGCGAACCCGGGCGGCGCGCCGACGTCCGCCGTCCAGCAGCCGGTGCAGCCGGTCGCGGGTCGAGGCGGTGGAACTGCTCATCCGCAACTGGGTCCGTCGTCCTCCGGTCGGGCGATCGGCTCGGCCGGCGGGGTGGTCGAGGCGACGGCGGGGCGGTCGGCGCCCGTCGTCCGGCCGAACTCCTGGGTGGCCCAGACGCCGCCGTCGGGAGCGCAGAAGACCCCCACGCCCAGCCGGTCCCACCCCGGGTTGAGCACGTTGACCCGGTGGTCGTCCGAGCGCATCCACCCGGCGTGGATCGAGCCGGCGGGCACCGGGCCGGTGGAACGGAAGATGTTCTCGCCGATCGCGACGAACCCGGACAGCTCCTCGCGCTGGAGCACCTCGCTGACGTCCTGGTGCTCGAGGGTGTCGTTGTCGGCCATCTCCTCGCTCCAGTCGCCGGCCACGTCGGCCAGGGCGTCGTTCCACGTCACCGGCTCCAGCCCGCGCTCCGCGCGCTCGGCGTTCACCCGGTCGAAGATCTCGCGGGCCATCTGCTGCTCCGCGGGAGCCGACGTGTCGCCGGCCGGGGCGGACTCCGGCGACGGGGCGGAGCCGGTGGCGCCCGGGCGGGTGTCGACGACCACGCAGCCACTGGCGCCGACCAGCACCGCCAGGGCGATGAGCAGGGGTCGGACGACGGTCATGCGGGCCGCCTACCCCGCGGCCGGCCGGGGCACCCGCCGCCGGCCGGAGAGGTCACGAGACCGACATGGTCGGCACGACCCGGTCAGCTGTGCTTTCCTGCGGGTGGTCGGCGGGTAGCGGGCGGGCATGACCGAGAGTCAGCAGTCGACCAGTCAGCAGCACGTCGCCGTCGTCACCGGGTCGGAGTCGGGCATCGGCCGGGCGGTCGCCGTCGCCCTCGCCGAGTCCGGTCACGACGTCGGGATCACCTGGTACCGGGACGAGGCGGCGGGGGAGGAGACCGCCGAGCAGGTGCGCCGCACCGGCCGGCGGGCCGAGGTGCGGCACCTGGACCTGACCCGGCTGCCCGGTGCCGCGGGCGTCGTCGACGAGCTGGCCGACGCCCTCGGCGGGCTCGACGTGCTGGTCAACGACGCCGGCACCGGCCACATGTCGACGATCCTGGACACCGACTACGACACCTGGCGCACCGTGCTCACCACCGACCTGGACGGCGCGTTCCTCTGCCTGCAGCGGGCGGCCCGGCGGATGGTCGACGCCGGCCGCGGCGGCCGGATCATCAACATCACCAGCGTGCACGAGCACCTCCCGCGGGTCGGCGCCGCCGCCTACTGCGCGGCCAAGGGCGGGCTGGGCCTGCTCACCAAGGTCGCGGCGCTCGAGCTCGGCGAGCACGGGATCACCGTCAACGCCGTCGCCCCGGGTGAGATCGCCACCCCGATGACCGGCCAGGAGGACGAGGACCCGACCGCGCCGGGCAAGCACCGCGGCGGCATCCCCGTCCCGCGGCCCGGTGACGCCCGGGAGGTCGCGGCCACCGTCGCCTTCCTCGCCTCACCGGCGGCGGCCTACGTCACCGGTGCCTCGTGGGCGGTCGACGGCGGGATGATGCAGATGGGCCCGATGGCCGGCTCGCACCTGACCTCCGACGACTGGCGCCGCCCCTGACCCGGCAGGATCGCGCCCGTGGAGCTCGCCGACGTCGCCGACGAGCTCTACGGCGTGCCGCCGGAGGAGTTCGTGGCTGCCCGCACCGCCGCCCGCGACCGGGCCCGCGCCTCCGGTGACAGGCAGCTGGCCAAGGACGTCGCCGCGCTGCCCAAGCCGACCACCGCCGCCTGGGTCTGCAACCTGCTCGCCCGCCGCGCGCCCGACGAGGTCGGCCAGCTGGCCGAGCTGGGCGAGCTGCTGCGCTCGGCGCAGGAGAGCCTCGCCGGCGACCGGCTGCGCGAGCTCGGCCGCCAGCGGAACCAGGTGGTGGCCGCGCTGGCCCGGCAGGCGCGGGCTCTCGCGCACCGGGAGGGCCACGACGTCAGCACCGCCGTCGCCGAGCAGGTCGAGGCGACCCTGCGCGCGGCGATCGCCGACCCGGACGCCGGCGCCGCGGTGCGGGGCGGCCGGCTCACCGCGGCGCTGTCCTACACCGGCCTGGGCCCGGTCGACCTCTCCGCCGCGGTCGCCGCACCGGCGCGGCCGGCCCCGGCCCGGCCGACGCGCAGCCCACGGACGCCGGCCCCCGCCGACGACGACCGGGACGCGCGGGAGCGGGCCCGCCGGGAGGCGGCCGAGCGCCGGCGCCGGGAGCTGGTCCAGGCCGAGCGCGACGCCGAGGAGGCTGCGGCCGTCGCCCGGGACGCCGCCGCGGCCGCGGACGACGCCGAGCGGGAGCTGACCGAGGCCACCGAGCGGCACGAGCAGCTGCAGGCGCGGGTCGAGGAGCTCACCGCTGCTCTGCACCGCGCCGAGCAGGAGACCGCCGCCGCGGGCCGCACCGTGCCCGACCGGGTGCGCCGCCGGGACGCGGCGGCCCGCCGGTCGGCCACCGCCGCAGCCATCGCGGAACGGGCGCGCGACCGGGTGACCCAGCTGCGCGGGGAGGACGGCGAGGGCTGACGCGGCGCGGGGTCAGCGGACGTCGGGCTCGGGCGTGCGGCGGGCCCGCTTCTCCAGGTAGAGGGCGGCATCGGCCCGGTTCAGCAGTGTGGTGAGCGAGTCGTCGTCCTCCCGGGTCGCCGTCCCCGCCGACCAGTCCGCCACCGCGCAGGCCCGCAGGCGCTGGAGGATCTCCGTCGCGCCGGCCGGGTCGGTGTCGGGCAGGCACAGCACGAACTCGTCGCCGCCGTACCGCCCCAGCAGGTCCGACGTCCGCAGCCGGCCGGACCAGGCGTGCGCGAGCCGGCGCAGCAACGCGTCCCCGGCGTCGTGACCGTCCCGGTCGTTGATCTCCTTGAAGCCGTCCAGATCGAGCACCGCGAGCGTCAGCGGCGACCCGGTGCGGTGCGCCCGTGCCAGCGTGCGGGCGGCCTCGGCCTGCCAGGCGCGGCGGTTGGCCAGGCCGGTGAGCGGGTCGGTGGAGGCGATCGTCCGCAGCCGGCCGCTGAGCTGGGCCTGCGACTCGGTGAGCGCCACCGCGGTGACCACCGCGATCAGCCACGGCACGGCGAACCCGTCCGGAGCCGCGGCCACCGCACCCACGGTCACCAGCGCCAGCGCGGTGAGCACGTGGGCGCGGGCCGCGCGCAGCGAGGTGAAGTGCGCCGCGTAGGACCCCAGCGCGATGACCATCGGCCCCAGGCCGACGATCCCGACGGCGGTCGCCGACCGCCAGGCCAGCAGCCCGGTGGCCGCGGCGAGCACGACGAGGGCGGCGTGCACCACGACGTCGCCGATCCGGGCGGCGGCGACCCACAGCAGCGACCCGATCAGCAGGCCGGCCACGCCCAGCACCGCGTTCAGCGTCCCCGGGGCGGCCGGGGACAGCGGCCGAGCCGCCGCGGCCAGGCAGAACCCCCCGCCCACCAGGAACAGCGCGGCCAGCAGGACCACCCGGACGGGTCGCCCGCGCAGCACCGTTCCCCCGTCCATGACGGGGGACTGTCGACCAGCGGGGCGGCCACGGCAAGGGGGACGCTCGCCGCGTCACCCGGAGACGGGAGTCGTCCTACGGTGTGGACGGTCACCGGCCCGACGCCCCACCCACTCTTCCGCACGACGGAAGGCCGGGGTGGACGGCGCTGGTGCCGGGTGGCAGAACCGTTCCGACCGCTCATCGACGAGACGAGGACTCCCATGGCACTGCTCGAGGACGGCGCGTGGCGCGGCAAGATCTGGACCGGGACGTGGACCGACGGCAGCGGGGGCACCTACACCGCGGTGGAGCCGGCCACCGGCGCGGAGCTCGGTGAGGTCGGCCAGGCCACGCCGGCCGACGTGGAGAAGGCCGGTGCCCGCGCGGTGCAGGCCCAGCGCGAGTGGGCGGCGCTGCCGTTCGAGCAGCGGGCCGCCGTGCTGCGCCGGGCCGGCGACCTGCTCACCGAGCACGCCGCCGAGATCAAGGAGTGGCTGGCCCGGGAGTCCGGCGCCATCCAGCCCTTCGGCGACTTCCAGGTGCACACCACCGCCCAGGAGTGCTACGAGGCATCCGCCCTGCCCAGCCACCCCTACGGTGAGCTGCTGCGCACCGGGTCGCCCCGGCTGTCCTTCGCCCGCCGCGTGCCGGCCGGCGTGGTCGGGGTGATCGCGCCGTTCAACGTGCCGACGATCCTCGCCATCCGTGCCATCGCGCCCGCGCTGGCCCTGGGCAACGCGGTGGTCCTCAAGCCCGACCCGCGCACCGCCATCTGCGGCGGCGCCGTCTTCGCTCGGGTGTTCGAGGAGGCCGGCCTGCCCGCGGGGGTGTTCCAGGTGCTGCCCGGCGGGGCCGACGTCGGTCAGGCGCTGGTCACCGACCCGACCGTGCGGGTCATCGCGTTCACCGGCTCGACCAAGGCCGGGCGGGCAGTGGGGGCGCTGGCCGGTCAGCACCTCAAGCGCGCGCACCTGGAGCTCGGTGGCAACTCCGCGCTCATCGTGCTGCCCGACGTCGACGTGACCGCGGCCGCCTCGGTCGGTGCCTGGGGAACGTTCTCCCACTCCGGGCAGATCTGCATGGCGACCAGCCGGCACCTGGTGCACGAGTCGGTCGCCGAGGAGTACACCCAGGTGCTCGCCGACAAGGTGAAGGACCTCCCGGTGGGCGACACCTTCCGCGAGCAGGTCGCGCTCGGCCCGCTGATCGACGCGACCCAGCGCGACCGGGTGCACGGCCTGGTCACCGCCAGCGTCGACGGCGGCGCCACGGTGCGCACCGGCGGCACCTACGAGGGCCTGTTCTACCGCCCGACCGTGCTCGGGGGCGTGCCGGTCGACTCCCCGGCGTACCAGGAGGAGATCTTCGGTCCGGTCGCGCCGGTGACGTCGTTCTCCTCGCTGGACGAGGTGGCGGCGCTGGCGGCGGGCACGGAGTACGGGCTGAGCCTGGGCATCCTGACCCGCGACGTCTACGCCGGCCTGCAGCTGGCCGAGCGGATCCCCTCCGGGCTGGTGCACATCAACGACCAGACCGTGAACGACGAGGCGGTGGCCCCCTTCGGTGGGGTGGGCGCCTCGGGCACCGGCTCCCGGCACGGGGGGCCGCAGGCCAACATCGAGGCGTTCACCGAGACCCAGTGGGTGACCCTGCGCGGCGACCTGCCGGCCTACCCGTTCTGAGCCCGCACCGCGACGGCCCGGCCCCCGCAGCAGCGGGGACCGGGCCGTCGTGGGTCAGGCGGTGGTGCTCAGGCGCGGGACGTCAGGCGGAGTCGCGCCCGCTGACGTCGACCGGGTCGCCGAGGTGGCGCTTGCCGCCGGTCTTGGAGACCTCGAACTCCGGACCGAGGTGCTCCAGGGCCAGCCGGCCGTAGACCTGCTGCTGGGTGCCGACCCGCTGGGAGCGGCCGCGGCCGAGGAAGCTGACCAGCCAGTGCACGACCGTGCTGAACCGGTTCTTGAAACCGACCTGGTACATCAGGTGGACGACCAGCCACAGCACCCAGGCGGGGAAGCCACCGAACTTGAACTTCCAGGTGTCGGCGACCGCGTGGAACCGCGAGATGGTCGCCATGCTGCCCTTGTCGAAGTAGTGGAACTCCGGCTTCGTCGGCCGGCCGGCGATCCGGGCGGCGACGGCGTCGGCGGCGAACCGGCCACCCTGGATGGCGACCTGCGCCACCCCGGGCAGGCGGTTGAGCGAGATCATGTCGCCGACCACGTGCACCTCGGGGTGGCCGGGCAGGGTCAGGTCCGGCTGCACCGAGATCCGGCCGGCCCGGTCGACCTCGGCGCCGGACTGCTCGCCGAGGATCTTGCCCAGGGGGCTGGCCTGCACGCCGGCGGCCCAGATCTTGGTCGCTGCGTTGATCCGGCGCTCGTGCCCGTCGCCGTCCTTGACCACGATGCCGTCGGCGTCGACGTTGGTGACCATCGCGCCCAGCTGGACCTCGACGCCGATCTCGTTGAGCTGCTTGTGCGCCTTCTGGCCGAGCTTGTCGACGAAGGGGGGCAGCACCTTGGGTGCGGCGTCGAGCAGGATGACCCGCGCGCTGGTGGGGTCGATCCGGCGGAAGTCGTGCCGCAGGGTGCGGCGGGCGAGCTCGGCGATCTGGCCGGCCATCTCGACGCCGGTCGGGCCGGCGCCGACGACGACGAAGGTGAGCAGCCGGTCGATCTCGGCCGGGTCGGTGGCCAGCTCGGCCAGCTCGAAGGCGCCGAAGATGCGGCCGCGCAGCTCGAGGGCGTCGTCGATGCTCTTCATGCCGGGGGCGAACTCGGCGAACTGGTCGTTGCCGAAGTAGGACTGGCCGGCGCCGGCGGCGACGATGAGCTCGTCGTACGGGTGCACCGTGGTGCGGCCGAGCACCGTGGAGGTGACCGTCTTCGCGGTCAGGTCGATGTCGGTGACCTCACCGAGCACCACGCGGGCGTTGTCCTGCTTCTTCAGGATCTCCCGGGTGGGCGGGGCGATCTCGCCCTCGGAGAGGATGCCGGTGGCGACCTGGTAGAGCAGCGGCTGGAAGAGGTGGTGCGTGGTCTTCCCGATCAGCGTGACGTCGACGGGCGCCTTCTTCAGGCGCTGGGCGGCGAAGAGACCGCCGAACCCGGACCCGACGATGACGACGCGGGGTCGTTGTCCGGTGGACGGGGTTGCGGTGGTCACACTGCCTCCTGATGTCGTCATGATGACTCATCCTCCCACTGCGCTGCTGCTGCCGGTCGGCACCCCACGCCGGGGTACCCCTGCCGGGGCATCCGAGGGCTCACCAGGATGAGCAGCGGGGGTGTCCCGGGTGTTCCGCGGACCGGTGTGGTGTGGGTCCCGGGGCTGGGACTGGACCGTCGGTCCTCGGCGCGGGTGCGCGGCCGCATCGGCGGGGCCGTCGTGCACCTGCCCGGCCTGGGCCGGCGGGAAACGGTACCGCCTGCACCCGTGCTCGCCGCGCAGCTCGCCGAGCAGCTGCCGGCGGGCCGCGTCGTCCTCGTCGGCCACTCGCAGAGCTGCACCGTCGTCGTCGCGCTGGCCGAGCAGGACCCGCGGGTGGCCGCCGTCCTGCTGCTGGGCCCGACCCCCGACCCGCGGACGCAGCGGCTGCGGGTGCTCGCCGCCCGGTGGGTGCGCACCGCCGTCCACGAGCCCTGGTGGCAGGTGCCGCTGCTGCTCCTCCAGTGGCTGACCACCGGGCCGGTCCGGATGACCGCGTTGTGGCGGGCGACGTCGGGGGAGCGGCTCGACCAGCGGCTGCGCCGGGTGCCGGTGCCCGCCGTCGTCCTGCGGGGGGACGCCGACGCGCTGTGCCCGCACGACTGGGCAGAGCTGCTGGCCGGGGCCGCACCGCGCGGCCGGCTGGTGGAGCTGCCGGGGGCGGCGCACATGACCCCGCACACCCACCCGGACGAGGTCGCCGCGGTGCTGGCTGACCTCGTCCGGGAGGTCTCCCGCTAGGGGCCAGGTACAGCTAGGCAGCGACGGCGTCGCGCGCCCGGGCGCTCACGGCACCGGCGGTCGCGGCGGCCCGCGCCAGGGCCCGGGTCTCCGCCGCCGCCAGCCGCGCGCCCTTCCGGCCGGCCTTCCGGCTGCCCTTGTGGGCGGCCTTGCCGGTGGCGCGGCGGGCGGTGCGCCGGGCGGCTGCCCGCTCGGACCGGCCGGTGAACGCCTGGGTCAGCAGGCCGAGGCCGATGCCGAGCATCCACACGTCCTTGGCGATCGTCAGCCCGTCCTGCGTGGGGGCGACGCTGCGGCCGGGCTTGGTCATGCCGGGGGTGCGCAGGTACAGCCCGACCAGGCCACCGGAGAAGCCGGTCAGCGCGGCACCCGCGACGGCGGTCGGGACGAACGGGGTGAGCAGCGCGGCCCCGAGGACGACCTCGGTGGTGGACAGCGCCTTGGCGAACGTGGCCGGCTGGACGTTCTTGAGGAACGGGTAGGCGCCGGCGGCGAAGCCGTGCAGCCCGGCGGCGGTGCCGCCGTCGACGCTGCGCTTGCCCAGGCCGGAGTTGAGGATGAACGCCCCGGTCGCGATGCGGGGTGCGATCTCGGCGGGGGTGATGGGCAGGCGCATGAGGACCTCACTGGCGACGGGGATGCTGCAGTGCTCAACATCATCGTCGCCGTCCGCGAGCCGCACCGCGACCGGGGTGGGGGGCGGACGAGCACGGGCCGGTGGTGGTCGTCCGCGGGGACGACCACCACCGGCCCGGGTTGCTCAGCTCGGGGTCAGCGGCCCGAACGGCCGCGGCCGCGGCCGGCGCCCGACGGCGCCTGGCCGGCGCGGGCGGCGAGCTCGGCCCGCGTGCGCGCCGGACCGGCCGACCGGCCCTGCCCGCGGCCGGCCGAGGCGGACGACGACGCACCGGAGGCCCCGCCGCCACCGCTGCGACGGCGACGGCCGCCGTTGGCGCCGCCGCCGCTGCCCTGCGGCTGCGGCTCGGGAGCCGGGGCCGGCTCCACGTAGGGCGCGGCCGGCCCGGTCAGCGCCGTGATCTCCCGGGCGCCCGGCTTGATCGCCGTGACCTCCGGGGTGATGCCGGCCTGGCGGGCCAGGGTGCGGACCTCACCGGCCTGGTCCGGGGTGGCGATGGTGACCACCGTGCCGCCGGCACCGGCGCGGGCGGTGCGGCCCGAGCGGTGCAGGTAGGCCTTGTGCTCGGCCGGCGGGTCGACGTGGACGACGATCGAGACGTCGTCGACGTGGATGCCGCGGGCGGCGATGTCCGTGGCGCACAGCACCCGGATCTCCCCGCTGCTGAACGCCTCGAGGTTCCGCTCGCGGGCGTTCTGGCTGAGGTTGCCCTGCAGGTCGACGGCGGGCACGCCGGCGGCGGTGAGCTGCTTGGCCAGCTTCTTCGCCTGGTGCTTGGTGCGGGTGAACAGCACGCTGCGGCCCTCGCCGGAGGCGAGCTCCTTCACGATCTGCGGCTTGTCCGCGGCGTCGACCCGGAAGACGTGGTGGGTCATGGTCGAGACGGGGGCGACCGCCGGGTCGACCGAGTGCGTGGTCGGGTTGGTCAGGTAGCGCTTGACCAGCACGTCGACGCCGTTGTCCAGGGTGGCGGAGAACAGCAGCCGCTGGCCGACCTTCGGCGTCCGGTCCAGCAGGCGCTTGACGCCGGGCAGGAAGCCCAGGTCGGCCATGTGGTCTGCCTCGTCGAGGATGGTGACCTCGACCGCGCCGAGGTCGGCGTGGCCCTGGCCGATCAGGTCCTCCAGTCGGCCGGGGCAGGCGATGAGCACGTCGATGCCCCCGGCCAGCGCCTGCACCTGGGGGTTCTGGCCGACGCCGCCGAAGACCACGGTGGTCTTCAGGCCCAGCGCGCGGGCCAGCGGCTCGACGGTCGCGTTGACCTGGTTGGCGAGCTCGCGGGTCGGCACCAGGATCAGCGCGCGCGGCCGCTTGGGCTGGCGCTTGCTGGTCGAGGCGGCGAGCCGCGCGACCAGCGGGAGGGAGAAGGCCAGCGTCTTGCCCGAGCCGGTGCGGCCGCGGCCGAGCACGTCCCGGCCGGCCAGCGAGTCGGGCAGCGTGGCGACCTGGATCGGGAACGGCGAGGTCAGCCCGCTGGCGGTGAGCACCTCGACCAGCGGTGCGGGCACGCCGAGGTCGGCCCAGGAGGCATCGGTGGGGAGCACGGTGGCGTCGGCCCCGACCGGGAGGACGGGGGCGACGGGCGCCGGGGCGACCGGGGCCGACTGCTGCTCGGCCGGGCGGGGACCGGCGCCGCGGCCGCGGCCACCGCGACGGCGGCGGTTGCCGCCCTCGCTCTCGGGGCGGGACGGGGCGGCAGGGGCGGCCGGCGCGGTGGGGGCGCTGCGGAAGGCGGGGGTGGCGGCCGTCCCGGTGGGGGCGGCGGCGGGACGGGTGGCGCGACGGCGCGGGCGCTCGTCGTGGGCAGGGCTGGAGGTCATCGAGTTCCTCAACACTCAGGTGGCCACCGTTCGTCCACCCGGTGCGGGGCACCACGGGGAGCCGCGTCGCATCGACGGGACCGGACGTCTGGTCGCCGGCGCGCCTCGGTGGCGCAGCCTCGCGCCGACGTCGAGTCCACTCGCTCTCGGATGAGCGGGGGCGGCGCCGGTGCCCCCCACTCTGCCAGACCCGGTGCCTCCCCGGGTGTGGCCCGGGGAGGCACTGGTCACATCGAGGGGCGTCAGGCCGGCTCGGTGGAGGTCTCGCTGTTCCGGGCGGGGGAGCTCAGCACGGAAATGCCTCCCTTGGACTCGAAGACCGCCAGGTGCACCTCGCTGACGTCGGCGATGCCCTGCTGGCGCAGCGCGCTGTCCAGGTCGGCCCGGAGCAGGCCCGCCTGGCGCAGCACCTTCTGGTCGACCTCGCCGTCGCGGACCAGCACCCGGATCTGCGGGTCGATCGCCTGGTGCACCCAGGGGAGGAAGCGCATCCGGCTGACCGCGGTGTGCACCACGGCCAGGGTGAGCAGCGCCAGGGCGCCGGTCAGCCACGGCGTCTCCGACGAGGTGGCCGTGCGGCCGACGATGGCGCCGACCGCCACCGCCACGACGAAGTCGTAGGGCGTCATCTGCCCGACGGTGCGGCGCTCGCTGAACCGCAGCACGGCGAGGGCGGTCAGGAAGAGCAGGGCGGCCTTGAGGGCCGCCCAGCCGGCGGACGCGGGCGAGCCGATGAGGACGTCGGAGAAGCTCATGTCCTCCCCATGCCCAGAGTCCTCCCGGTCAGCCCATCGTCTTCTGGCCGTCGATCGACTCGCGCAGGACGTCCGCGTGCCCGGCGTGCTGAGCCGTCTCGGCGATGACGTGCAGGAAGGTGCGCCGCACCGAGCGGACCGCGCCGGGCTCGAACCAGGGCGCCTCCGGCAGCGGCCAGGTGGTGTCCAGGTCGAGCGTGGCCACGAGCCCGTCGGTCCGGCGGGCGACGTCCGCGTAGGCGGCCAGCACGTCCGCCAGCGTCTCGCCCGGGGCGAGCCGCCACTGCGCCGCCCACTCCTCGGCGTCCCCCGCCGCGCCGGCGAAGGCGTCCGGGCCGTGCTCGGCGAACGCCGTCCACGCGGCCTCGGTGTGCGCGACGTGCTTCACCAGGCCGGCCAGGGTCAGCTCGCTCACCGTCGGTCGGCGGGTGGCCTGCTCGTCGGTGAGGTCGCGGACGGTGAACCGGAGGAAGCCGCGGTGGACCTGCAGCGTCTGCAGCAGGTCGGCGCGCTCGGCGGTGAGGGTCGGGGTGGAGGTCATGGCCGGTGCCTTCCGTCGTCGGGGTGCTGGCCCCATGCTCGCGACCCAAGCGGTCACTTCCTGTCACTTGAGTGCGGCAGGCTCCGCGACGTGGCCGTCACCAGCACCCGGACCCTGCGCCTGCTGTCGCTGCTCCAGTCGCGCCGGCACTGGTCCGGTGCCGACCTCGCCGAGCGGCTCGGCGTATCGGTCCGCACGCTGCGCCGCGACGTCGACCGGCTGCGCGAGATCGGCTACCCGGTCGACGCCTCCCGTGGGGCCGACGGCGGGTACGCGCTCGCCCCCGGTGCGGCCCTGCCGCCGCTGGTGCTGGACGACGACGAGGCGGTGGCCCTCGCCGTCGGGCTGTCCGCAGCGGCGGACACGACCGTGACCGGGGTGGGGGAGTCCTCGTTGCGTGCCCTGGCCAAGCTGGTGCAGGTCATGCCGGCCCGGCTGCGCCGCCGGGTGGACGCCGTCCGGGCGATGACCGAGGCCGCTGCCTGGGAGGCGTCGGGCACGGTCGACGGCGTGGACCCCGCGGTGCTGACCACGGTGGCGCTCGCGTGCCGGGACGCCGAGCGCATCGCGTTCGGCTACACGGCCGCCGACGGGCGGCGCAGCGACCGGACCGCCGAGCCCTTCCGGCTGGTCTCCCTCGGCCGGCGCTGGTACCTGGCCGCCTGGGACCTCGACCGCGCCGACTGGCGGGTGTTCCGGCTGGACCGGGTGACCGCGCCCCGCGGGACCGGCGCGCGGTTCGCCACGCGTCGGCTGCCGGCCGTCGACGCCGCCACCTTCGTGCGCGAGCGGATCGGCGGGCTGGCCTGGTCGCACCGGGTCGAGGCGCGGGTGCAGGCGCCGGCCGAGGACGTGCGCCGCCGGATCGGCCACTGGGTGATCGCGGAGGACGACGGCCCGGCCGCCTGCCGGGTGCGGATGGACGTCGATGACCTCGGCTGGGCGGCGACGGCGCTGGGCCTGGCCGGGGCGCCGTTCACCGTCGTCTCCCCGCCGGAGCTGCGGGGGACCCTGCGCGAGCTCGCCGCCCGCTTCGCCGCCGCGGCGACCTGACCGGCCCCGGGCGCCCGGGGAGTGGTCCGGCCGGGAGCGGGGGTCAGCGGTGCCGGTCGTGGACGACGTGGAGCACCCGGGCGATCGCATCGGCGGCGCCGGCCGGGCGGCCGAAGCTCATGGCGTCCACCGGGAGCGGGGCCCGCTTGCGGGTGACCGCATCGGCCCGGGTGAACTCCCGGAGCCCGTCCTCGCCGTGGATCCGGCCGAAGCCGCTCTCCCGACACCACCGAAGGGCAGCGCCGGCACCGAGGCGGAGGTGAGCACGGAGTTGACCGAGGTCATCCCGCTGCGCATCCGGCGGGCCAGGTCCGGCCCGCGGGCCCGCGGGCCGCTGAACACCGACCCGCCCAGCCCCATGGTGCTGGCGTTCGCCCGGGCCAGCGCCTCCTCGGCGTCGGCGACCCCGGTGATGGTCAGCGTCGGGCCGGAGGGCTCCTCCCGCACCGCGGCGGACGTCTCGGTGCCGGCGGACGACGTCGGTCTGGCTCGCCATCGTCATCGGGCCGTAGCTCGCGTCGGCGTCCGAACCGGGGCGCAGCGCGGCGACCCGCCCGGTGACCTCGGCGACGAACCGGTCGTGCCCAGCGGCGGTCGCGTAGATCCGCTCGATGCCGATGCAGGTCTGCCCGGCGTTGCTCATGGCACCCCAGACGGCGGCGTCCGCGGCGGCGGTCACGTCGGCGTCGTCGACGATCATCGCGTCCTTGCCGCCGAGCTCCATGAGAACCAGGGTCAGCGTCTCGGCGCAGGCGGCCGTCACCGCGCGCCCGGTGGCGGCCGACCCGGTGAAGGCGAGCCTGCCGACGCCGGCGCGGCACAGTGCCGCACCGGTGGCGCCGAGGCCGGTGACCACCTGGAGGGCGTCCGGGACGTCAGGGACGGCGGCCCGCCAGGCTTCGGCGAGCCAGGCGCCGACGGCGGGGGTGAACTCGCTGGGCTCGAAGACGACGGCGTTGCCGGCGGCCAGCGCGTAGGCGATCGAGCCCATCGGGGTGAACACCGGGTAGCTCCACGGGCCGATCACCCCGACCACGCCGAGGGGCTGGTACTCCAGGTACGCGGCGTGGTCGACCGCCAGCAGGCCCGGCCGGACCCGGCGCGGGCTCAGGGTCCGGCGGCGTGCGCCCCCGCCCAGGCCAGGTGGTCCACGGCGAGGGCGATCTCCAGCAGGGCATCGGCGTGCGGCTTGCCGTTCTCCCGGTGCACCGGGTCGGCCAGTTCGTGCAGCCGGCGGGCCAGGTGGCCGCGGTAGGCGGCCAGCCGCAGCCAGCGCTCACCGAACCCGAGGGCGGCCCAGTGGTCGGCGGCGGCCCGGGCCACCGCGTCGCCGACGGCGGCGTCGTCGTGCACCGGGAAGACTCCCACCACCGCGCCGCTGGCCGGGTCGAGGGACTCGAACGTCCCGCCGGTGCAGGCTGTCGCGCCTGGGATGCTGTCCGCCCCCTCGGGGAGTGGCATGGACCACACGCCACCGACGGGTGGGCGGTGGGTCAGTCCGGTGTACCCGCCACCCGGCCCGCCCAGCGCAGGTCAGCCTTGCCGGCGGGGGAGCGGTGCACCTCGGGCACGAAGACCACCTGCCGTGGCCGTTTGTGGTCGGCCAGCTCCGCCCCGACGGCGTCACGCACCTGGTCGGCGGTGAGCTCGGCGCCCGGCCGCAGGGCGACGACGGCGGTGATCCGCTGGCCGAACCGCTCGTCGGGCACGCCGACGACGATCGCGTCGGCGACCGCCGGGTGGCGCAGCAGCACCTCCTCGACCTCCTCGGGCGGCACCTTCTCCCCGCCGGTGTTGATCACCCGGCTGCCCCGGCCGCGGAACACCAGCGTGCCGTCGGCCTCGAGGGTCGCCAGGTCCCCGGGCGCCGACCACCATGCGCCGTCGACCTCCCGGAAGGTGCCGTCGCCGCCGGAGGGCCGGCCGGCGTAGTGCACCTCCCGCGGCGCTGGTGCGGCCAGGACGCCGACCTGGCCGGAGCCGGGGACGACGTCCCGGCCGTCGACGTCGAGAAGGCGCGCTCCCGGGGCGAGCACGAAGCGGGAGGTGGGGGCGACGGCCCCGCGCCGGGTCAGCGACATCGCGTACGGTCCGCCCTCCGAGGCGACGATGACGTCGGTGATCTCCGCGTCGGCGTGCTCGAGCAGGGCCGCCTTCGCATCGGCGCTGAAGACCGCGCCGACGGAGACCACGCGGCGCAGGCTGCCCAGGTCGTGCGGGTGCCCGGCCGCGGCGGCAGCGGCCAGTTCGGCGACCAGTGGGCGGGCGAAGACGTCGCCGACGATGACGAGGTCGGTGACCCGGTGGCGCCCGATGGCCGCGGCGACCTCCGCCGGGTCGTAGGACCGGGAGGCGGGGAAGACCATCCGCCCGCCGGCGGCCAGGGTGCCCAGCGTCGTGTAGATGCCCGTGCCGTGCATCAGCGGGGTGGGGGCGAGCGTGACCAGTCGGTCGGGCTCGGCGGCCGCCTCCCGGAGCCGCTCGCGGAGCTCGGCCAGGCCGGCCGGCGCGGGGACGCCGAACTTGGCGAAGCCGTTGGGCACGCAGCTGACCCGGAAGACCGTGGACTGCCGGGTCAGCACCCCCTTGGGGTGTCCGGTGGTGCCGCCGGTGTAGAGCAGCCACTCGCCGTCGGGGCGAGGGGCGCGCGGACGCGGTGCGCTCGCCGCCAGCACCGCCTCCAGCGCCTCCCCCGGCAGCGGGCCGGGCGGGTCGGCCGGGCCGGCGACGTGCAGCAGCGCACGCAGCTGCGGGCGCCGGGCGGCGGCCTCCGCGACGACCGGGCCGGTCGCGGCATCGAAGACCAGCCCCACGGCGTCCGCGTCGTCCAGGACGTGCAGCAGCTCCGCGGCGCGGTACCGGTAGTTGACGTTGAACGGGACGGCGCCGAGCTTGGTGGCCGCCAGCACCGCCTCGACGTACTCGGGGCCGGTCCACAGCCCGATGCCGACCCGGGACCCCGGGCCCACGCCGCGCTCGGCGAGGGCGGTGGCCAACCGGGCTGCACGCTCGTCGAGCCGGGCCCAGGTGCGCCGCGTGTCGCCCTGGACGATCGCCACCGCGGTCGGCAGCTCGTCGGCCACGGTCTCGAAGACGGTCGCGAGGCTCTCCTGCATGGAGGCACACTAGTGTCGGTCGTCACCGTGGTGCGTCGTTCCATTCCGTCCCCCGGATGGGTGGGGGATCGTTCTCCCGCGCTCCGGAAGGCCTGTTGCGCGATCGGGCCCACCTAGACTCAGCTGCCGTCCACCACAGGACGCGCAGCGGCGGGAGAGCGGATGAGCGACGGAGACGGGCGGCGCGAGCCAGGGGTCACCGCGTGACGCGGGCGGCGCTGACCGACGCGGAGTCCGGGGGCGGGGAGCAGTCGGTGCTGACGTCGGCGCCCTCGGGCGACCAGGCCGAGGGGCCGGCCATCCGCCCGCAGACCCACGTCCTCCTCTTCTGCGGCACGCACCTCGCCGAGCCCGGGCTGGCCGTCTCCACCGGTGGCCTCATCGAGGCGTTGTCCCGGGTCGGCGTCGGTGAGCACGCCGCCCGCTCCACGGTCAGCCGGATGGTCCGGCGAGGCACGCTGGAGCGCCGCCGCCGGGGCAAGCGGATCTTCCTGCAGCCGACGCCGAGCGCGCGGGCGACCCTGGCCGAGGGTGGCGAGCGGGCCTGGCGCTCGCCGGTGAACCGCACCTGGGACGGGCGCTGGACGCTGTTGGGCTTCTCCCTGCCGGAGAGCCGCCGGGCCGATCGGCACCTGCTTCGCTCGCGGCTGCAGTGGGCCGGGTTCGGCATGCTGCAGAACGGGCTGTGGGTGGCCGCCGGGGACGTCGACGTCGCCGGTGTGCTCCGGCAGCTGGACGTGCTCGACCACCTGAAGGTCTTCCGCGCCCAGGTCGCCGCCCCCACCGAGGTGGAGGAGCTGATCGAGGACGCCTGGGACGTCGCGGCGATCGCCCGCGGCTACGCGGACTTCCTCGAGCGCTGGGACCGGCCCGACCCGCTGCCCGACGCCCCCGACGACCTCGCCCGCCAGCTGCGCCTGCTCGGGGAGTGGTCGCTGCTCGCCCGGCACGACCCCGCCTTGCCGGTGGAGTACCTGCCGGCCGACTGGCCGGCCGTGCGCGCCGAGCACGTGGCGCTGCGGCTGCGCACCCGGTACGAGGCCGGGGCGCGGATCATCGCCGACGGCCTGGTGGAGCGGTTGTCGGCGGCGGAGATCGCCGCACCGGTCGTTGCGGACGCCGTCGACGAGGTGTCCGAGGAGCTCCGGGCCGCCTCGCTCTGACCTCGTCGGGCCCCTCGCGCTCACTGGGCACGGCCGTTGACGTCCGCCACGAAAGTGAATAACGTCCGGGACGGTGCGGGGAGGCTCGAGGAGCTCTCCCCGTCGCAGGTCGACGCGCTACGAGAGGACCCCCATGCAGCTGAACGGCAAGGTCGCCGTCGTCACCGGAGCCGGCCGCGGGCTCGGCCAGGCCTACGCCAGGGCGCTCGCCGCCGCGGGCGCCGCGGTGGTGGTCAACGACCTCGACGGGGAGCTCGCCGAGCAGACCGCCGAGGGCATCCGCACTGCCGGCGGCCAGGCCGTCGCGGAGAACTCGGCCATCGGCTCGACCGAGGCGGCCGACGCGATCGTGGCGACCGCGGTCCGCGAGTTCGGCCGGCTGGACGTGATGGTCACCAACGCCGGCGTGCTGCGCGACCGCTCGCTGCTGAAGATGGAGGACGCCGACTTCGACGTCGTCGTCGAGACCCACCTGCGCGGCACCTTCACCTGCGGCCGCGCCGCGGCGCGGCAGTTCAAGGAGCAGGGCGGCAACGGCCGGCTCATCCTCATCGGCTCCCCGGCCGGGCAGCGCGCCAGCTTCGGCCAGACCGGCTACACCGCCTCCAAGGCCGGCATCGTGGGCCTGGTGCGCACCTGGGCCGCCGAGCTGGAGCGCAGCGGCTCCACCGTCAACGCCGTCATCCCGGTCGCGCTGACCCGGATGGTCGCCACCATCCCGGGCATGGCCGAGCTGGTCGAGAAGGCGGACAAGGGCGAGCCGATCCCCGCCGACGTCCGCGCCTCCGGCCTCGGCACCGCCGACGACGTCGCCCCGCTGGTGGTCTTCCTCGCCTCCGACGAGGCCGCCGGCGTCACCGGCCAGGCCATCGGCGTCGGCGGTGACCGGATCGCGATCTGGTCCCACCCAACGGAGGTCGCCGTCGAGAGCCGCCCGGGTGGCTGGAGCGCCGACGCGATCGCCGAGGCGTTCCCGACCGCCTTCCAGCCGCACCTGCAGCCGTTCAAGCCCGACACCGTCCCTGGCGCGCCGGAAGGGAAGTGACCGCATGACCGGCAACGTCGCCGGCAGCACGCCCGCCATGGACGTCGATGCGCTGGTCGCCATCGACGTGCACACCCACGTGCACCGCTCCGCCCGCGGCGCGGCGCACACCGCGGAGGGAGAGGAGGGCATCGAGGCGCTGGGGGAGTACTTCGGCCACGGCGGCATGCGCACCTACACGGTGCCCGAGCTCGCCGCCGAGTACCGCGAGCGCTCGATGGCCGCCGTCGTCTTCGGGGTCGACGACTGGTCCCGGACCGGTGAGGACCCGGTGCCGGCCAACGAGGAGGTCGCCGAGCTCGCCGCCGAGCACGCCGACGTCCTGATCCCCTTCGCCAGCATCGACCCCGCCCGGGGCGCCGCCGGCGTCCGCCAGGCGCGCCGACTCATCGAGCAGCACGGCGTGCGCGGCTTCAAGTTCCACCCCCAGGCGCAGGGGTTCTTCCCGAACGACCGGATGGCCTACCCGCTGTACGAGGTGATCGCGGAGGCCGGTCTGGTGGCCCTGTTCCACACCGGTCAGACCGGGGTGGGTGCGGGCACCCGGGGCGGTGGCGGGATCCGGCTGAAGTACGCCAACCCGATGGACGTCGACGACGTCGCCGTCGACTTCCCGGACCTGGACATCATCCTGGCCCACCCGTCCTTCCCCTGGCAGGACGAGGCGCTGGCCGTGGCCACCCACAAGCCACGGGTGCACATCGACCTGTCCGGCTGGTCGCCGAAGTACTTCCCGCCGCAGCTGGTGCAGTACGCCAACTCGCTGCTGCAGGACAAGGTGCTCTTCGGCTCGGACTTCCCGGTGATCACCCCCGAGCGGTGGATGAAGGACTTCGACGGCCTCTCGATCAAGGAGACGGTGCGCCCGAAGATCCTCAAGGAGAACGCCGCCCGGCTGTTCGGGCTGCGCCCGGGTGGAGCGCGGTCGTGAAGGAGAGCTTCGCGACGATCCTGGAGACCGTCGGCGACGTCCGACCCGACCGGTTGGCGGTCAGCCACGGCGAGCGCAGCCGCACCTGGGCCGAGCTGGAGGAGCGCGCTGCCCGGCTCGCCGGCCACCTCGCCGCGCAGGGCGTGGGCCCGGAGTCGCGGGTGGCGATCGCGCTCTACAACGGCATCGAGTACATCGAGAGCGTCTACGCGGTGCTCAAGCTGCGCGCGGTCCCGCTGAACGTGAACTACCGCTACCGGCGCGAGGAGATCGTCGGCCTGCTGGACGACGCGCAGGCCGAGGCGGTGGTGTTCGACGCCGCCCTGACCGAGCGCGTGGCCGAGGCCCGCCCGGACCTGCCCCGGCTGCGCGCGCTGGTCCAGGTGGGCGGCGACGCGGTGCCGGACTGGGCCGCCGACTACGACGCGGCGCTGGCCGCGGCCGAGCCGGCGCCGCGGCAGGAACGCGGCAACGACCACTGGCTGATGTACACCGGCGGCACCACCGGCCGCCCCAAGGGCGTCCTCTCCCGCCACTCGGGGCTGTACAACACCGTCTGCGCCAACGGGTTCCTGCTGCTCGGGGAGCCCTTCCCGCAGAGCCTCGACGAGCTGCGGGCGACCCTCGAGCGGCTCGGGCTGGACCGCGACGCGATGGTCTGCCTGCCCGCGCCACCGCTGATGCACGCCACCGGCATGTACACCACCTTCGGCGCGCTGCTGGCCGGCGGCCGGGTGGTCTACCTGGCCTCGAGGTCCTACGACCCCGACGAGCTCGCCGCCACGGTGGAGCGGGAGCGGGTGGACACCGTCTCCATCGTCGGCGACGTGTTCGCCCGGCCGCTGGCCGAGGCGCTCGACCGGGCCGAGGCCGAGGGGCGCCCCTACGACCTGTCCAGCCTGCGCCGGGTCATCAGCGTCGGCGTCACCTGGAGCGCCGACGTCAAGGAGCGGCTGCTGCACCACGCCGACATCGTGTGCCGGGACCTGGTCGCCTCCTCCGAGGGCGGCCCGTACGCGGTCATCGAGACCCGGCGCGGCGAGCCGACCGAGACCGCGCGCTTCCGGCTGGTCCCCGGCGCGCGGGTCATCGACGAGCAGGGGCGCGACGTCGAACCCGGCTCCGGCCAGGTGGGCATGCTCGCCGCGCCCGTCGACGAGCACATCCGCTACCAGGGTGACGACGCCGCGACCGCGGCCACCTTCCGCGAGATCGGCGGGAAGCGCTGGGTGGTACCCGGCGACATGGCCAGCCTGGACGCCGACGGCACCGTGGTCTTCCACGGCCGCGGCAGCCGGGTGATCAACACCGGCGGGGAGAAGGTGTTCGCCGAGGAGGTCGAGCAGCTGCTGCTCACCCACCCGGCCGTCCGCGACGCGATGATCGTCGGCGCACCCGACGAGCGCTGGGGCTCCCGGATCGTCGCCGTCGTCGCCCTGCACCCCGGCGCGGAGCTCACCGAGGCCGAGGCCCGCGCCTACGTCGGCGAGCGGCTGGCCGACCACAAGCGCCCGCGCGAGCTCGTCGTCGTCGACGAGTTGCGGCGCAGCCCGTCGGGCAAGGCAGACCTGCGGTGGGCCAGCTCCGTCGCCACCGGCACGGACACGCCCACCCCCTGATCCACACCCCGACCCGAGGAGAACCCGATGAGCAACCCCATCACCGTCGACGGCATCGAGGGCGTGAAGAGCCTGGCCGGCAAGGACCTGGGCACCAGTGACTGGGTGGAGATCACCCAGGAGATGGTCAACACCTTCGCCGACGCCACCGGTGACCACCAGTGGATCCACGTCGACCCGGAGCGGGCGAAGAAGGAGAGCCCGTTCGGCGGGCCCATCGCGCACGGCTACCTGACCCTGTCGCTCACCCCGCAGTTCCTGCCCCAGCTGATGAACATCACCGGCTTCTCGATGGGCGTGAACTACGGCACCGAGAAGGTGCGCTTCCCCGCCCCGGTGCCGGTGGGCAGCAAGCTCCGCGCCCGCGCCGTCGTCGACCAGGTCACCGACGTCCCCGGCGGGGTGCAGATGCAGACCACGCTGACGTTCGAGGTCGAGGGCGGTACCAAGCCGGCGTGTGTCGCGACGATCGTCGTCCGGCAGTACGTGTGAACGAGGAGGCCTCGCCGGCCGGCGGTGTCCCGTCGCTGGTCGCCCGGCTGTCGGCGCTGGACACCTGCGCGGTCTCCGACGCCCTCGACGGGCACGGCGTCCCCGGGGTGCTGTCCGGCCTCCGGCCGCTGTGGGCGGTGCCCCGGGTCGTCGTCGGGCGGATCCGCACCCTGCGGGTCGGCCCGCGGGAACCGGGCGCCGGGCCGACCGCGCACCTGGGCACGCAGCTGCTGGTGACCGCCGAGCGCGGAGACGTGGTGCTGGTCGACGCCGGCGGACGCACCGACGTGTCGTCCTGGGGCGGCATCCTCAGCACCGCCGCCGTCCAGGCCGGCGTGGGCGGGATCGTGATCGACGGCGCCTGCCGGGACATCGGGGAGAGCGAGCAGCTCGGGCTGCCGGTGTTCGGCCGCGCCGTCGTCCCCACCAGCGCCCGGGGTCGCATCGTCCAGCTCGGCATGGACGAGCCGATCACCGTCTGCGGCGTGCCGGCGAGCACCGGCGACCTGCTGGTCGCCGACGCGTGCGGCGCCGTCGTGGTGCCCGCGGCGCTGGCCGGGTCGGTGGTCGAGCTCGCCGAGCGGATCGCCGCCCGGGAGCAGCAGATGGTCGCGGCGGTGCGCTCGGGCCGCTCGGTCGTCGACGTCATGCACGACTCGCAGTTCCCCAGTCCCCGGGAGGCCTGACCATGAGCGAGCTGCTGCCGGTGACCGAGTTCGCCGGGCTGCCCACCGCCGCGGTGTCCGACGCGCTGGACCGGCTCGCCGTCCCGGCCGCCTGCCAGGGCATCCGGCCGCTGGCGCCCGGCCAGCGGCTGCTCGGCCGAGCGTTCACCGTCCGGTACGTGGCCACCGGCCGGCCCCCCGGCACCGTCGGCGACTTCGTCGACGACGTCCCACCCGGCGCCGTCGTGGTGATCGACAACGGTGGCCGGGAGGACTGCACCGTGTGGGGCGACATCCTCACCGCGGTGGCCTCGCACCGCGGGGTGGCCGGCACCGTGATCGACGGGGTCTGCCGGGACGTGCACCGCGCCCGGGACACCGGCTACCCGGTGTACAGCCGCGGCTGGTTCATGCGCACCGGCAAGGACCGGGTCACCGTGTCCGACGTCGGTGCGCCGGTGAGCGTGGCCGGCATCCGGGTGCGCGCCGGCGACCTGCTGGTCGGCGACGACGACGGCGTCGTCGTCGTCCCCGTCGAGGTCGAGCACGAGGTGCTGGCCGTCGCCCGGGAGATCGAGGAGCGGGAGAACGCCATCCTGGCCGCGGCGCTGGCCGGCAGCAGCCTGCGCGAGGCCCGTGCGGCGCACGGCTACCACCAGCTGCAGCGGTCGGTGGAGCGGTGACCGCGGTCGCGACGCTCACCGAGCGGGCGGCCCGGCTGGGGGCGTCCACCCTGCACGAGGCGGCCGGCCGGATCGGGGCGCTGCCGTCGACCATCGGCGCGCTCCACCGCGAGCAGCCGGCGGTGGCCGGGCCCGCGCTGACCGTCTCCTGCCCGGCCGGGGACAACCTGTGGCTGCACCGGGCGCTCTACGCCGCCCTCCCCGGCGACGTGCTGGTCGTCGAGGTCGGCGCCGGGGAGGACCACGGCTACTGGGGCGAGGTGATGGCGACCGCCGCCCAGGCCCGCGGCATCGCCGGGCTGGTCATCTCCGGCTGCGTGCGCGACGCGGTGCAGCTGCAGCGGCTCGGCTTCCCGGTCTTCGCCACCGGCACCTGCATCCGCGGCACCGGCAAGGACCCCGACCGGGCCGGTGGGATCGGCGGGCGGGTGCGCTTCGGCGACGTGCCGGTCACCGCGGGCGACCTGGTCGTCGGCGACGCGGACGGTGTCGTCGTCGTCCCCGCCGCGCAGGCCGAGCAGGCCGTCGCCGCCGGGGTCGCCCGCGAGGACAAGGAGGCCGACGTCATGGCCAGGCTGCGCGCCGGGGCCACCACCCTCGACCTGTTCGGGCTGCGATGAGCGGCCCGGCCGGGGCGCCGCGGTCCGGGCGCTCGATCCAGGTGCCCGGGCTGCACCACGGGGGTGCCCCGATCCCGATGGCCGCCCGGGTCGGTCCGCTCCTGGTCTCCGGTGGGGTGCTCGGGCAGGACCCGGACACCGGCGACGTGCCGGCCGACCCGGGGGAGCAGGTGCGGCTGGTGTTCGCCAACGTCCGCAGGGTGCTGGCGGCCGGCGGCGCCACCCCCGCCGACGTCGCCAAGCTGACCTTCTTCGTCCGCGACCGGTCGATGCGCGCCGCCATCGACGAGCAGTGGCTGGCGATGTTCCCCGATGAGGCCGACCGGCCCGCCCGGCACACCCTGACCACCGAGCTGGCGCCGGCGTTCGCCGTCCAGTGCGAGGTCCTCGCGTTCGTCCCCGACCGCGAGTGACCGTCCCTCCCTGACCCCGCTGCACACCAGGAGCCCGCGTGATCATCGATGCCCACGCCCACGTCGTCGCCCCGGAGGTCTTCTACGCCCACCGGGCCCAGCTGCTCGGCAGCGGCGGGTACCACCAGGACGAGGCCAAGATCAGCGACGAGGCGCTGGCCGAGTCGGCGGCGGCCAACGTGCGGATCATGGACGGCGTCGGCACCGACGTGCAGTTCATCTCGCCGCGCCCGTTCCAGCAGATGCACTCGGCGAAGCCGGCGGAGGTCGTGCACCGCTGGATCCGGGCCAACAACGACGTGATCGCCCGGTCGGTCGCGCTGCACCCCGACCGGCTCGCCGGTGTGGGTGGGCTGCCGCTGTGCGCCGGCGCGCCGGTGGAGTCCTGCCTCGACGAGCTGACCCGTGCGGTGGAGGAGCTCGGGTTCATCGGCGTGAGCCTGAACCCAGACCCCTACGAGGGCACCGGGCCCAGCCCGCTGCTGGGCGACGAGTACTGGTACCCGCTGTGGGAGCGGCTCGTGGAGCTGGACGTGCCGGCGCTCGTCCACCCGGCCGGCTGCTACAACGGGCGCGAGGTCTACAGCGACCACTTCATCACCGAGGAGTCCATCGCCGTCCTCTCGCTGATGCGGTCGCGGACGCTGCTGGACTTCCCCGATCTCAAGCTGATCATCGCCCACGGCGGTGGCTCGGTGCCCTACCAGATCGGTCGCTGGAAGGCGGCCCGGCTGGCGCCCGGCCTGGGCCGGGAGTCCTTCGAGGAGGGCTTCGAGGTGACCCTGCGCCGGCTGTGGTTCGACACCTGCCTCTACGACCAGGCGTCGCTGGCCTACCTGTTCGCCACCGTGGGCACCGACCGCTGCCTGTTCGGCACCGAGCGCCCCGGCTCCGGGTCGGTCACCGACCCGGACACCGGCCGCCCCTTCGACGACCTCAAGCCGGTCATCGAGGGGATCGGCGCGCTCGACGACGCCGACCGTCAGGCCCTCTTCGAGGACAACGCCCGCCGGGTGTTCAGCCGCTGGGCCGGCCCCGCGCGAGCCGCGTGAACAGCGGGCTGCAGGAGTCGGCCGCGCTGACGCCCGAGGAGCTCGCCGAGCTGCGGAGCACGGTCGCCGGCGCGCTGCGCGCAGTCTGGGCGGACCCGCGGTCCGCCGGTGAGCCGGACGCCGGCGACGCCCGGCTGGCCGCGGTGTGGCAGGTCGCCGTCCGGCAGGGTTGGACCGACCTCGGGCCGGCCGGCGCGCTGGACGCTCTGCTGGCGCTGACCGCGGAACTCGGTCGGCTGGCCTGCCCGCTGCCGCTGGCCGACGCCTACCTGGCCACCGAGCTGCTCGCCGACCGCACCGACCTCGCCACCGGGATCGCCGAGGGCGTGGTCCGGCCGGTGGTCGTGCCCGCCGAGGAGGCCGCCGCCGGGACGGTGCGGTTCGTCGACGGCGCCGGGGCGGCCACCCACCTGCTGCTGCTCCCGGCCGGGGACGGTGAGGTCGTGCTCGCGCCGGTCACCGGGGTGCGGCCCACCCCCGGCACCCCGGTCCCGGCCTGGGCTGAGGTCGACTGGACCGCCGACGGCGCGGTGCGCGTCCCGGTCGACGTCGCGTCCGCCGAGCGGGCCCGGGTGGTGCTGCGCCTGGCGCTGGCGACCCGGGCGTTCGGCGCGGCCGGGCGGGCGGCGGAGCTGGCCCTCGAGCACGCCTCCCTGCGGCACCAGTTCGGCCGGGCGATCGGCTCGTTCCAGGCGGTCGCGCACCGCTGCGTGAACGGCGCCATCGACCTGGCCGCCTTCGACGCGCTCGGCGCCGAGGCGACCCGGCTGGCGCTGACCGGTGACGACGGCTGGCTGCTCGCCGCCGAGCTCGCGGTGGCCTCCGCGGTCGAGGCGGCGCCCCGAGTGCAGCTGGGCGCGCACCACACGCTGGCCGCCACCGGCTACTTCGAGGAGCACGAGGCACCCTGGCTGTTCCGCCGGGTGCACGCCGACGTCACCCGGCTCGCGCTCTTCGCCCCGGCCGCCGGAGAGCCCGGTGACCTGCTGCTGGAGACCGGCGCCCGGCTGCCCACCCCGTACCTGGGCGAGGCGGCGGAGGCCGCGCGCGCGGAGGTGCGGGCGTTCATCGCCGAGCACGTCCCGGCCGGGGTGACCGGCGAGGACCCGGCGTTGGTCGAGCTGCTCGCCGACGCCCGGTACCTGGCCCCCGGGCTGGACCGGGAGCACGGTGGGCGGGGGGCCGGGCCGGCCGAGCAGGTGGCCATCGGGGAGGAGCTGACCCATGCCGGACTCGCGCCCGAGGCGCGCGTGGCCGCCGGCATGCTCGCACCCACGATCGCCCGGCTCGGCACGCCCGAGCAGCGGGCCCAGCTGCTGCCCCTGATCAGCCGCGGCCGCATGCCGTTCTACCTGGGCTACTCCGAGCCGGAGACCGGTTCCGACCTCGCCCACCTGCGCACCACCGCGGTGCGCGACGGCGACGACTGGGTGGTCACCGGCCAGAAGATGTGGGGCACGGGCGCGCACCTGGCCGAGTGGACCTGGCTGGCCGCTCGCACGGAACCGGCCGTGCCGGCGCACCAGGGGATCACCGTCTTCTGCTTCCCCACCGGCCTGCCCGGCTGGAGCGTCCAGCAGCACCGGTCGCTGGCCGGCGGGGTCTCCTGCACCACCTTCTTCGACGAGGTGCGGGTATCCGACTCGGCCCGCATCGGCGGGACGAACCAGGGTTGGCGGGTGCTCACCGAGGCACTGGCCCACGAGCGGATCGTCATCGCCTCGGGCGCCGCCGCGCTGCTGCGGCTGTTCGAGGACCTGGTCGACGTGCTGCGGGCCGACCCCGGCCGCGCCGGTCCGCGCGGCTCGGCGGCCCGCGCCACGCTCACCTCGCTCGCCACCCGGCTGCAGGCCGCCCGGGCCCTGGTCGCCACCAGCGCGCGAGACGCGCTCGGCGACGGCGGCGGGGTGGCCACGGCGCCGATGGCCAAGATCGTCGGCAGCGAGCTGGAGGAGGAGTTCGGCGAGGCGGTGCTGCGGCTGCTCGGCCCGGCCGCCGCGCTCGCCGACGGTCCGAACGCCGGGTCGCCGGAGACCTTCGAGTCCGCGCTGCGGTACTCGATCATGTCGGTGGTGGCGGGCGGGACCAACGACATCCAGCGCAACCTGGTGGCCCGCGCCCTCGGCCTGCCCCGCTGACGCCACCGGGCCCCGGGGGGTCCGGGGCCCGGCGGCACGGGTCGAGCCCGGCGGCGTCAGGCCGGGCCGGGGCCGCTCACCAGGTCAGGCGCAGCGGCAAGGCCCGCGGGCCCCGGTTGGCCAGGCTGGGCAGGTACTCGATCTCCTCGAACGGCACCGCCAGCTCGAAGCGACGGATCCCCGCGAGCAGCACCTCCAGCGCCACCCGGCTCTCCAGCCGGGCGAGGATGTTGCCGAGGCAGGCGTGCACGCCCCGGCCGAAGGCCAGGTGCGCCGAGGCGCGGCTGCGGTCGAGGTCGAGCTCGTCCGGCCGCTCCACGAACGCGGCATCGCGGTTGGCCGCCGCGTACATGACCTGCACCCGGCTCCCGGCCGGGATCGGGGTGCCGCCCACCTCGGTGTCCCGGGTGGCCATCCGGAACAGCCCCTGGATCGGGGACTCCAGGCGCAGCGACTCCTCGATGAAGGGAGCCAGCCGCGCGGGTTCGGCGCGCAGCCGGTCGGCGAGCTCGGGGTCCTGCGCCAGCAGGACCATGCTGTTGCCCAGGTGGTCGGTCGTGGTGATGTTGCCGGCCAGCAGGAGCTCCATCACGAAGCGGGTGGCGTCCTGCCGGTCCAGCCCGGCAGCCGCGATGGTGTGCAGGACGGTGTCCTCGGACTCCGCCGTCGCAGCGGCGTCCAGCGAGGGGGCCAGCAGTGCGCCGAACTCCCTGGCGATCCGGATGATCTCGGCCGGGTCGGTACCGGCGTGGCCGACGGTGCCCGCCAGCTCCTCGGACAGCCGGCGCAGCTCTGCGGTCTCCTCGACCGGCAGGCCGAGCACCGTGGTGATCACCGTGATCGGCAGCGGGACGGCGAAGTCGGCCATGAACTCGACCTCGGTGCGCCCGCGCAGGTCCCCGACCAGCCCGGTGCTCAGCTCCCGGATGCGCGGCTCGAACCGGTTCAGCCGGCTGGGGGTGAACGCCCGCTGGACCAGCTTGCGCCGCTGCGCGTGCTCGGGTTCGTCGGAGAGCAGCAGGAACGGCACGTGCCGGGCCAGCTCGCTCTCCGACGGGATGGGGGGCGCGCCGATGGCGTTGCGCGAGGAGAACGTGTCGGTGTCGCGCAGCACGGCATCGACGTCCTCGGCCCGGGTCACCAGGAAGGCGTTGGCCGGGGCCACCCAGGTGACGCCGGCCTCGCGCAGTTCCGCGTAGGCCGGGAAGGGGCACCGCAGTGCCCCCGGCTCGAGCTCGGCAGCGGCGTCGATCAGCATGCGGTGGCCTCTCCTCCGTCGGGCCGCGGTGTCCGCCCGCCGGGCGGAGCGCCGGCGTCACCCACCGTGGCCGGCGGCCCGGCCGACCCGGTGGCGGGTGCCGGAACTCTGGCAGTCGGTGCTCCCATCGTCAAGGAATCGCATCACGGTGCGAAATCGTCCCGGCCATGGTTGCGACCCCAGAGCACGTGTCTGACCAGCAGATCCACCGGGTGGCGCGGCACTGAAGGGCTGTCGGGGAGGTCCGATGGGCAACCGTGGGACGGAAGACGTTGGGCGGATCGTTGACGGTGACCAAACTCACGCCTACGTTTCGCGGTGCCCCCCACCGGAACTGGCAGCGCCGCCCACGGCGGCCGGAGGTCCCCCTGATGACAGACCAGATGGCAGCGCTCGAGGCCCGCATCGCCGAGCTCGAGCAGCGGCTCACCCGCACCGAGGACGAGCAGGCGATCCGCCGGCTCCAGTACCAGTACGGCTACTACCTGGACAAGACGCTCTACGAGGAGGTCGTGGAGCTCTTCGCCGACGAGGGCGCCCGGGTGCACTTCCTGCACGGGGTCTTCCACGGCAAGGAGGGCGTGCGGCGGCTCTACGTCGGCCGCTTCATGAACAAGTTCGCCGACGGGCACAACGGACCTCGCTACGGCCGGCTGCTCGACCACCCGCAGATGCAGGGCGTCATCACGGTGGCCCCGGACGGGCAGACCGCGCAGGCCCGGTTCCGGTCGGTCATGCAGGCCGGCAACCACGAGACCGTCGAGGGCTTCCGCCAGTGGTGGGAGGGCGGCATCTACGAGAACGAGTACGTCAAGCAGGACGGGCAGTGGCGGATCAAGGTGCTCAACTTCCGCTCGCTCTGGCAGGGGCAGTTCGACCAGGGCTGGTCCAAGGCTCCGGTCGAGTACGGCGGCTACCTCACCGAGACCTACCCGGACGACCCCAACGGACCCGACGAGATCGTCGACGACTGGGGCATGTTCCCGCGCACCGAGCTGGTGCCCTTCCACTACCTGCACCCGGTCACCGGCAAGACGGTCACCGGCTGAGGCGGTCCGCCCGCGACCCCTCACCCGTTCCATCGCGTCGTCCGGTCCGCCGGCACCGGGCCGGACGACGCAGCCTCCACCCGGCGCAGCCGGGCCGCCCCCCTTCACCCAGGAGCGTTCATGGCCACCATCGTCGGCGCGATCGGCACCTCGCACAGCCCCATGCTGCTCACCAACCCCCGCCTGTGGCGGGAACGGGCGGCCCAGGACCGCGGCAACAAGGAACTGCACGACACCAGCGGCCGGCACGTCACCTTCGACGAGCTCGCCGCGGCGGTCGGTGACCGCTACGCCGACCAGCTGACCGACGAGGTCTGGGAGCAGCGGTACACCGCCTGCCTGCAGGGCATGGCCCGGCTGGCCGCGGACCTGCAGGAACTGCAGCCCGACGTGCTGGTGGTGATCGGGGACGACCAGGAGGAGGTCTTCGACGCGACCAACCAGCCCTCGATGGCCATCTTCTGGGGGGACTCCTGGGAGACCGGGACCATGGAAGGCGCCCCGCCCGGGGAGTTCTTCGACAGCGTCAAGACCGGTTACGCGATGGACGCCGTCCACCGGTTCGCGGGCCACCCGCAGCTGGCGCTGGACGCCATCACCGGGCTGATCGCCCGCGAGTTCGACGTCGCCAGCGTCGCCAGCACCCCGCCGGGGCACGGCTTCGGGCACGCGTACGGCTTCATCATCGCGCGGCTGCTGGGGGAGCGGAGCGTGCCGGTCGTCCCGGTCATGCTCAACACCTACTTCCCGCCCAACCAGCCCTCCAGCAAGCGGTGCTACGACTTCGGAAAGGCCCTGGGGGCGGCGCTGGAGGCCTCCGCCGTCGACGCCCGGGTGGTGCTGGTGGCCTCCGGCGGGCTCAGCCACTTCGTCGTCGACGAGGAGCTCGACCGCCGGGTCCTCGACGGCATCGCCCGCCGGGACGCCGAGGCGCTGCGCGGCCTCCCCGACCACCTGCTCAACGCCGGGTCCTCCGAGATCCGCAACTGGGTCGCGGTGGCCGGTGCGATGCACGACCGCGAGGTGGCCTGGTCGGAGTACGCCCCCTGCTACCGGACCGCCGCCGGCACCGGGTGCGGCATGGGCTTCCTGCGGTGGCAGTGAGCCCGGTGCGGGCCCGGGAGGGCAGCCGGTGACCGGGGCCACCGCGGTGTCGGAGGGCGGGACGGCGCCGGTGCTGCGGGTGCGGGACGTCACCGTCCGCTTCGGTGGGGTGGTCGCCCTGGACGGGTTGTCCTTCGACGTCCCGCGCGGCGCGATCTGCGGGCTCATCGGCCCCAACGGCGCCGGGAAGACGACGATGTTCAACGTCGTCAGCCGGGTCTACGACGCCAGCTCGGGGCAGGTGCTGCTCGACGGCACCGACCTCCTGGCCCTGCCGGCGCACCGGATCGCGGCGGTCGGCGTGGCGCGGACCTTCCAGAACATCGCGCTGTTCCCGACGATGACCGTGCTGGACAACGTCGCCGTCGGCGCGCACGCCCGGGGGCGCGGGGGCTGGCTGCGGGCCGCCCTGCGGTTGGGCACCCGGCGCGCCGACGGGGCCGCCCGGCGCGAGGCCATGGAGCTGCTGGAACGGCTGGGTCTGGCGGCGCTCGCGCTGCGCCCGGTGGCCGGCCTGCCCTTCGGCACGATGAAGCGGATCGAGCTGGCCCGGGCGATGGCCGCGCGACCCAAGCTGCTGCTGCTCGACGAGCCGGCCAACGGGCTCACCCACGCCGAGGTGGAGGAGCTCGGCGGGGTGATCCGTTCGCTGCGCGACGACTTCGGCCTCTCCGTCCTCCTGGTGGAGCACCACATGAAGATGGTCATGAGCATCAGCGACCGGGTCACCGTGCTCGACTTCGGCCGGCGCATCGCCGACGGCACACCCGACCAGGTGCAACGCGACCCCGCCGTCATCGCGGCCTACCTCGGTGGCGAGGCCCCGGCGGGGCCTGCCGGCAGCGCGGACGCCACCACGGCGCGAGGGCGGCACCGTGAGTGAGCCGCTGCTGCAGCTGTCGGGTGTGCACGCTTCCTACGGGGAGGTCGCCGTCCTGCACGGCATCGACCTGGAGGTGCACGCCGGGGAGGTCGTCGTGCTGCTCGGCGCCAACGGGGCGGGCAAGACGACGACGCTGCGGGCGATCTGCGGGATGGTCGGCACCCGCGGGTCGGTGCGGCTGGCCGGCGCCGAGCTGGTCGGCCGGCCGACGGAGTGGATCGTCCGGCGCGGGATCTCCCACGTCCCCCAGGGGCGCGGGGTGTTCGGCGTGCTCAGCGTCGAGGAGAACCTGCGGGTCGGCGCCTGGAACCGGAAGGACACCCGCGGCATCGAGGCCGACATCGCCCGCTGGTACGAGGTGTTCCCCCGGCTCGCCGAACGGCGCGGCCAGCTCGCCGGCGGGATGAGCGGCGGCGAGCAGCAGATGCTCGCCATCGCGCGCGGGCTGATGGCCCGCCCGCAGCTGCTGCTGCTGGACGAACCGTCGCTGGGTCTGGCCCAGATCATCACCCGCGGGCTGTTCACGCAGCTCGAGGACATCAACCGCGAGGAGTCCGTCGCCATGCTCATCGTCGAGCAGAACGCCGAGCTCGCCCTGTCCTTCGCCCACCGCGGCTACGTCATCGAGTCCGGCTCGATCGTGCTGCAGGGGACGGCGGAACAGGTGCGGGGCAACGAGGACATGCGCCGCGCCTACCTCGGCTACTGAGGGCGGTGCCGACGTGTCACCGAACATCGACAACCCCGCCTACCTGCTGCAGCTGCTCACCGGCGGGCTGACCAACGGCGCGCTGTACGCGCTCGTCGCCCTGGCGGTGGTGCTGGTCTACAAGACGACCAGCCACATCAACCTCGCCCAGGGCGAGATGGCCACGCTCGGCGCGTTCGCCGTCTTCGCGCTCACCCGGCAGGGGGTGCCGGTCTGGGTGGCGATCGCGATCGCGCTGGTGCTGTCGTTCCTGCTCGGCGCCGGCCTGGAGCGCGGCCTGATCCGGCCGCTGGAGCGGCGGGGCGTCTTCCCCGTCGTGCTGGCCACGCTCGCGCTGTTCCTGATCATCAACGCCGTGGTCGCGATCATCTGGGGCACCCAGCCGGTACGCGCTCCCCGCGCGTTCCCCGGCGAGGTCGAGGACAAGATCGACGTGCTCAGCGGCCCGCCGCCGTTCTTCATCACCCACGTCGCCCTCGGCGTGCTGGCGACCCTGGTCCTGCTGCTGCTGGGCCTGTGGCTGCTGCTGGAGAAGACCAAGCTGGGGCTGGGGTACCGCGCGGTCGCGGCCAACCGGGAGGCCGCCGAGGTCCTGGGCATCCCGGTCGGCCGGATGTACCTGTTCGGCTGGGGCATCGCCGCGGCGCTGGGCACGCTGGCCGCCGCGCTGGTGGCCCAGACCGCCGGGACGCTGGACTTCAACTCGATGGGGGCGATCCTCATCTTCGGGCTGGCCGCGGCCACCCTCGGCGGGTTCGACAGCGTGCCCGGGGCCGCCGTCGGCGGGCTCGTCCTCGGCCTGGTGATGTCGTTCGTGCCGGGCCTGTTCACCGTCATCGAGGGCGACCTCAGCCTGGTCATCGCCCTCCTGGTGGTGCTGATCGTGCTGCTGGTGCGGCCCCAGGGCCTGTTCGGCACCAAGACACTGGAGCGAGTGTGAGCACCCCGCGCGTCGTCCTCGAGGGCTCCCGGGCCCACCGACTGTGGCAGGGCAGCGGGCTGCTGCTGGCCGTGCTCGTCGTCCTGGCCCTGCCGCTGCTGCTCGGCGACTTCCGGATCGGCCAGTTCAGCCTGGTCGTCGCCTACACCGTGGCGGTGCTCGGGCTGAACCTGGTCACCGGTTTCAGCGGCCAGATCTCGCTCGGGCACGGCGCCTTCTTCGGCCTGGGCGCCTACACCACCGCCATCCTGGTCACCGACCACGGCTGGGCCTGGGCAGCCACCGTGCCGGTCGCGGCGCTGCTCGGGCTCGCGCTGGGGTTCGCCGTCGGCGTGCCGGCGCTGCGGCTGCACGGCCTCTACCTGGCGGTCATCACCCTGGCCGTCGGGGTGGCGTTCCCGGTGGTGGTGAGCCAGCCGGTCGGGCTCGCGCTGGGCAGCGGCGGCATGGCCGGCAAGGTCGCCCGCATCAGCTGGGACAAGCCGGCCTGGTTCGGGCTGGACGTCACCGACCGTGGCTGGACCTTCCTGGTGATGGCCGCGATCGCCGGGGTGCTGTGCTGGCTGGCCACCGGCCTGGTGCGCAGCCGGGTGGGGCGGTCGATGGTCGCACTGCGCGACAACGGCACCGCGGCCGCGGTCTCCGGCATCTGGCCGGCGGAGGTCAAGACGGTGGCCTTCGCGATCAGCGCTCTCTACGGCGCGATCGGCGGCTCGCTGTACCTGCTCACCACGCCCATCGTGAGCCCGTCCACGGTCGGGTTCACCATCACGCTGCTGTTCATCACCGCGATGGTGCTGGGCGGCGCCGCCACCGTCTCCGGCGCCTGGATCGGCGGCCTGGCGATGGTCTTCCTGCCCTACTACACCGCCGAGTGGGCCGGGCAGCTGCCGGGGCTGCGCAGCCTGACCGACCAGCCCGGGCTGTTCGCCAACGTGATCTACGGGCTGATCCTCATCGTCTTCATCTACTTCGTGCCCAGCGGCCTGGTGCCGCTGCTGACCCGGCTGCGCACCCGCGTGCTGGTCATCGTCCCTCCCGAGGCCGCCGCGGTGGCCGGCTCCGGCAGCGACACCACCCCCGGCGAGCCCGACGGCGGCCTCGCGGGCCCGACCCCGGCGATCGGTGGGCACCCCGTGCCGCCGGCCCCGGAGACCGTGCCATCCCCATCCACGAGCCCGGGCAGCCTGCCCGGGTCCGCCCGCAGCTAGGAGAGACTCAATGACGAGAACACCCCGCTCCGTGGCCCTGGCGAGCGCCGGACTGTTGCTGCTCGGAATGACCGGCTGCGGGAACAGTCGCAGCGAGAGCGACTCGGGCGGGGGTGGCGGCACCTCGGGCGGCAGTGATGGGCAGTTCGCCGTCGACGCCGGCGCCTGCCCCGCCGACGCCACCGAGCCCCTCGCCGACGGCGAGCCGATCCTGATCGGCACCAGCCAGCCGCTCAGCGGCCCGCTGGCCGTCGCCGGTGGGGCCAACGTCTCCGGCATCACCGCCTACTTCCAGAAGATCAACGAGGAAGGTGGCATCGACGGGCACGAACTGCAGCTCGTCAGCAAGGACGACGGGTACGACGCCGCCCGCTCGGTCACCAACGCGCAGTCCTTCACCGGTGAGGAGCAGGTGTTCGCCACCGTGGCACAGGTCGGCACCCCGCAGATCAGCGCCACCCAGCCGATCTACGAGGCCGCCTGCGTGCCGCAGCTGTGGACGATCACCACCGGGCCGGCGTTCACCGACCCCGAGCAGCACCCGTGGACCATCAACGGCATCCCGCCGGCGCCGGTCGAGGCCAAGGCGATCGTCGACCACATCGCCGAGCAGGTGCCGGGCGGGACGGTGACCGAGATCAAGGGGGCCGACGCCCTGTCCGAGGACTTCCACGCCGCCCTGCCCGACCTCGCCGAGGAGGCGGGGCTGACGATGCAGCCGGCGCAGACCATCCCGGCCGGCGCCACGAACATCGACGCCCAGATCTCCGCCGCCGTGGCCGGCTCGCCGGACGCGATCGTGCTGGAGGCGCTGCCCAACTACGCGCCCGGGTTCCTCACCGGGCTGGCCCGGGCCGGCTACGACGGCATGGTGGTGCTCAACTCCTCGGCCAACGCCGCCAACCAGTGGGTCAGCCCGTCCGACCCGGCCGGGGAGGGCGCCGTCGTCCCGCTGTTCCGCAAGGACCCGGCCGACCCGCGGTGGGCCGACGACCCCGCCGTCCAGGAGTACCTGGACGACATGGCCGCCGCCGGGGAAGAGGAAGCCGCGCCGCTGGGCAACGCGCTGGACGGCTACGGCTGGGCCGAGCTGCTGGTGCAGAACCTGCGGGACGCCGCGGAGATGGACGGCGGGCTCACCCGGGCCAACGTCATGAACGCCGCCTGGAACATGGACATCTCCCGCCCGCTGATGCTGCACCCGGAGCAGCAGACCTCCGGCCCCGAGGACCCGGTGCTGAGCGAGGCCGGGGAGATGGGCGCCTACTCGGCGGAGACCGGTGGCTGGGAGCCGGTCGGGGAATGGGACTACTCCGGCCAGAGCGCCGACCTGATCGCCGGAGAGTGACCAGCGCCCACCGCTGAGGTCCGTCGGCCCGCCGGGAGCACGTCGCTCCCGGCGGGCCGCTCAGTGCAGGAGCCCGCCGCCGTCGCAGACGATGGTCTGCCCGGTGATCATCCGGGCGTCGGGGCCGGCCAGGAACGAGACGAGGCCGGCGAGGTCGTCGGGCTGCACCCGGCGGCGGATCGCCTGCTGGGCCATGGTCCGGTCGAAGTCGTCCTCGGAGTTGTACTGCTCGGTGCCCGGGGTGGCGACCTGCCCGGGCATGACCGCGTTGACGGTGACGCCGTGCTCGCCGAGTTCCCGGGCGAGCACCCGGGTCATCCCGAGCACGGCGCCCTTGCTGGCGACGTAGGCCAGCTGCCCGGGGCCGCCGGTGAAGAAGGTGCGGGAGGCGACGTTGACCACGCAGCCGCGGTCACCGGCCACCAGCCACGGGTGGGCGGCCTGGGTGGCCAGCGCGTAGCCGACCGCGTTCACGGTCAGGAAGCGCAGCAGCTCCTCCTTCGAGCTCTCCGTGTACGGACGTCGCGGGGAGATCAGACCGGCGTTGTTGACCAGCACGTCGATGCCCCCGTGCGCCCCGGCGATCGCGGACATCGCCGCCTCGAGCTGGTCGGGCTCGGTGACGTCGCACTCGGTCCAGGCAGCGGCCAGGTCGGGATCGTCCGGCGCGACCACGTCGAGCACCGCCACCGCATGCCCGTCGGCGCGCAGCCGGGTCGCGATCGCCGCGCCCAGCCCGCGGGCGCCACCGGTCACCACTGCTGTCGTCGTCGCTGCTCCCATGCCCTCGGACGCTACCGGGCAGGGGGTGGTCGCGGACGTGGCGAGCCCGCCCAGTGGAAGCTCCAACCGCCCTGCTGACCTGGGGATTCGTCTCGCTCGTGCGGTCGATTCGAGGTAGACTTCGAACGCACGTTCGAGTACGCTGGGGGTGGCTGTGAGCGAGTTGCAGTCGGCTCTCGACGCCCTCGCGGCCGATGACCTCCAGGCCTTCGGCGACGGCGAACTGCTGGACCGGGTGGGCGAGCTGGTGCGGTTGCAGAACCGGGCGGCCGCGGAGCTGGCGCGCACGGTACGGGCTTGCGAGCTCGCGCAGTCCCCGGAACGTGACGGGCTGGCGTCGATGCGCTCGTGGTTGATCGGGCACCGGCGGCTGTCGGCTGGTGAGGCCGGCCGGGTCGTGCGGGCTGGGCGGGCGCTGGGGCACCTGCCGGCGCTGGCGGCGGGGGTCGCCGCCAGCGAGGTGACGGCGGCGCAGGTCGACGTGGTGGCGAGTGCGGTGGGGGAGCGGGAGCGGGAGCAGGCCGCGGAGCAGGGCATCGACCTGGCCGCGTTCGACCAGGTGTGGGCCGATGTTGCGCGGGAGGCGCCGCATGCCTCGCTGGGTGTGGCGGTGCGGGCGTTCACCGAGGCGCTGGACCCCGACGGTCCGGAGCCCGATCCCACCGAGGGTCGGCGGTTCACGATGGCCAAGCACGCCGACGGCAGGGTCACCGGCCGCTTCGACCTGGACGCGGTGGGTGGGGAGAAGGTGCAGGCGGCGGTCGAGTCGATCGTGCAGGCCAACCGCCCCATGGGCGACACCCGCACCCGGGTGCAGCAGAACGCCGACGCGTTCGTGCAGTTGTGTGACAACCAGCTCGCGTCGGGTGGCCTGCCGACGCTGCGGACGGTGAAGCCGCACGTGGTCGTCGGGATCGACCTGGAGGACCTGGTCGACGATGCGGCCGGCCCGGGGGCTGCGCAGACGGGTTTCGGGGCGTCGATCTCCGCAGCCCGTGCCCGGTTCCTGGCCTGCGACGGGAGCATCTCCCGGATCGTGATGGGCCCCGACGGGGTCCCGCTGGACCTGGGGCGGGACCACCGGGTCGTCACCCCCGGACTCCGCAAGGCCGTCGAGCGCCGCGACAAGGGCTGCGTGTTCACCGGCTGCGGTGCCCCGACCTGGTGGTGCGACGTGCACCACCTCATCCACTGGCTCCACGGCGGCGAGACCAACCTGACCAACTCCGCACTGCTGTGCGAACGGCACCACACAAGGTCCACCACGGATTCCGGGTCGAACGACAACCCGACGGCCGATGGCGCACCTTCCGGCCCGACGGCACCGAGATCCTCATCGGACCACCTGCTGCAGTAGGCGCCGGTCGGTCGGGGCGCGTGTTCCTGGAGTTCGAGCGGGCCGGGCGTCGTTGGGCGCCTGCGCCTGTGCCCGCCTGGCGCGGCGCGGCGCGGCGGAGCCATGTTCCCGCTGGCTTGTCCGCGTGCCCGTTTCTCAGCCCCGTTCCACGCTGTCGGGGGAGGCGAGTCCGGGTGGTTGTGCCGCGGGTCCACCTACGCGGGGGTGGTTTGCTCGGTGTGCACGCGCTGGGCTACGAAGTGGTGGTGGAGGAGGAGCGGTCACGACGTCGGCTCGGCCCGACCTACTTCCTGGTCATGGGGGTCCTGTGGTCGGCCTTGGCCGTGGGGCAGTGGTTCGCGTCCGACAGCGCGTTCGTGCGCTGGAGCTACACGGGCCTGGCGATCGTGTGGCTGTGTGCCGGTGCCCTCGCTGTGTGCCAGCGACGGAAGGCGAACGCGCACGAGGCAAATGGCTGAATCGGCCAGAACAGGTGAGGGTCTTCTCCCGGTGGGATGCTCGCCGGGTGTCCGAGCCTGCTGAGCTGCGGCGACGGGTCCTCGCCGCCTGGACCGACTCCCCGGCCCGGTTCCGGGAGGACGCCAACGCCGAGGAGGACCTGGTCCGCGGCGGCTACCGGGACCGGCTGCTCGTGGAGCTGGCGCAGAACGCCGCCGACGCCGCCGCCCGAGCCGGCGTTCCCGGCCGCCTGCGACTGACCCTCGCCGACGACGTGCTCACCGCCGCGAACACCGGTGCTCCGCTGGACGATGCGGGCGTCCAGGCGCTGGCCAGCCTGCGCGCCTCCGCCAAGCGGGACGGCGCGGGCGTGGGCCGCTTCGGCGTCGGCTTCGCCGCGGTGCTGGCCGTCAGCGACGAACCCGCCGTCCTCTCCACCGACCGGTCGGTGCGGTTCAGCGCCGCCGCCACCCGGGAGGCGGTCGCCGCCGTCCCCGCGCTCGCCGCCGAGCTGGACCGCCGCGCCGGCGCCGTCCCGGTGCTCCGGCTGCCGTTCGAGGCGACGGGCGAGGTGCCCGACGGCCACGCTACCGCCGTCGTCCTGCCACTGCGTCCCGGCGCAGCCGACGCCGTCCGCGCCGCGCTGCGCGACCTCGACCCCACCCTGCTGCTCGGCCTGCCGGCCCTCGCCGAGATCGAGGTGGTCGTCGACGGTGCCGTCCGCACCCTCCGTTTGCTTTCGGCGCCGAAAGCGAGGGTGGTCCTGACGGACGGGGAGGCGCGCACCAGCTGGGCGGTGGTCTCGCGCTCCGGCGAGCTGCCCGCGGAGCTGTTCGCCGACCGCCCGGTGGAGGAGCGCGACCGCCGCGGCTACACCGTCACCTGCGCCGTCCCGCTGGACGACGACGGCGCCCCCGCCCCGCTGGCCGGCCGTCAGGTGCTGCACGCGCCCACCCCCAGCGACGAGCCGCTGTCGCTGCCCGCCCGGCTGATCGCGCCGTTCCCCCTCGACCCCGACCGTCGGCACGTCGCCCCCGGACCGCTCACCGACGCCCTGGTCGCGGTGCTCGCGGACGCCTACACCGACCTGATCACCGAACTCCCCTCCGAACCGGTGCTGCTGCAACTGGTGCCGAAGGCAGCGCTGGCCGCCACCGAGTTGGACGCCGCCCTCTGCCGGGCGGTGCTCGACCGGCTCACCCACACCGCCTGGCTGTCGGCCGCCGACCCCGAAGAGCCACCGCTGCGTCCGGACCGGGCCGTCGCGCTCGACGACCCGACGCCCGAGCGGGTCGAGGCGCTGACGGGCGTGTTGCCGGGGTTGCTCCCGGCCGGCTGGTCGCGGCGCTCCGACGGGCCGGTGCTCGCCGCGCTGGGGGTGCGCCGCGCCGGGCTGGCCGAGCTGGTCGAGGCGGTGCGCGGCGTGCAGCGGCCGGGGGAGTGGTGGGCCGCGCTCTACACCGCACTGGCCGACGCCGACCGGGAGGAGCTGGCCGCGCTGCCGGTCCCGCTCGCTGACGGCCGCACCGCGCAGAGCCCGGCCGGGGTGCTGCTGCCCGACCCCGCCCTGCCTCCCGGGCGGCTCGCCCCGCTGGGGCTGCGGATCGCCGACCCCGCCACGACCACCGGCCGGGCCGCCCAGGTGCTCGAACGGCTCGGCGCCCGCCCGGCCACCGCGGCCGCCGTCCTCGCCGACCCGGCGGTCGCCGCGGCGGTGCGGAGCTCGCTGGACCGCGCCGACGACGGGGAGGACGTCGAGCCGCTGGCCGAGGCGGTGCTGACCCTGGTCGCCGCGGCCGGCCCGGGGGAGCACCCGGAGCTGGTCGAGCTGGCGTTGCCCGACGACGACGGCGGCTGGGCGCCGGCCGGGGAGCTGGTGCTGCCCGGCTCGCCGCTGGCCGGCGTCCTCGAGCGCGGTGCGCTGGGCACCCTGGACCGGGGGTTCGCCCGCCGGCACGACCGGGCGGCGCTGGTCGCCGTCGGGGTGCTCGACGGGTTCGCCACCGTGCGCGCCGAGCACCCCGACGACCTCGACGTCGACCGCGCCGAGGAGTGGGCCGACGCGGTGCTCGACCGGCTGCCCGCCGACGCCCCACCGCCCGCCTGGCCGACGCTGACCGCCGTCCGGGACCTGGAGCTGGTGCGGGACTGGCCCCGCGCGCTGCCGCTGCTGGCCGCGCTCCCGGCCGAGGCGCGCGCCGACGTCCAGCTCGGCGTCGTCGTCCCCGGGTACCTGCGCTGGTGGCTGCGGACGTCGCCGGTGCTCGACGGCCAGCGGCCCGACCGGCTGCGGCACCCGGCGGCGGTCGAGTTACAGGGACTGTACGAACCGGTCCGGGAGCTCCCCGCCGACGTGCTGGCGCTCCTCACCCCACCCCGCACCGTGGCCGACCTGCTGGCCGACGTCGACGACGCGCTGGACCTGCTCGACCGGCTCGGCGACCCCCGGCGCACCGTCGTCCCCGCCGTGCTGCGCACCGTGTACGCGCAGCTCGCGGCGGCGCTGGACGACGTGGGCGTCGATCCACCGGAGCGGGTGCGGGTGGGGCCGCGGCAGGTCAGCGAGGACGCCGTCGTGCTCGACGCGCCGTGGTTACAGCCACTGGTCGATCGTGCGCTCGCGCCGGCCGGAGGAGCGCCGGAGTCGGTGGCCGACCTGCTCGACCTCCCGCTGGCCTCGGAGCTGGCCGGGCGGGCGCGGGTGACCAGTCGGCCGGTGCGGACGCTGCCCTGGAGCGAGGTGCCCGGCGCCGGGCTGGCCGCCGCCCGGCTGGGCGTGGCCGAGCTGACCGGGCAGGTGGCGGTGCACGCGGAGGTCGCCGTCACCGGCGGGCGCACGGTGCCCTGGTGGCCGGGCGACCCGGACGCGGTCGACGGCACCCCGGCGGCGTTCGGCCGGGCGCTGGCCTGGCGGGTGGGGGCGTGGCCGCTGCGGGCGGCGCTCACCGAGGCGTTCGCGCACCCCGGCCGGGCCGCGGAGCTGGCGGCCGAGGACGCCGTCGAGTGACGGCGTCCCCGGCCGGTCGCCTGGGGACGCTAGAACCAGCGCGGTGCGGCCTGGGCGCCGGGCGCGTGCCCGTGCCGGCTGTCCGCCCGGCCGGACGACGCGGGCGGCCGCCCGCCACCGCGCGGCGCCCGCTCGTGCGCCAGCCAGGCCGCATGCAGGGACAGCCAGTGCGCTGCGGTCAGCGCCGAGGCCCGCGCGGTCGGGGACAGCCCCTCGGCGTGCAGCCAGCGGGCGCCGGCGGTGCCGGGCAGCTGGCTGCGCAGGGCCGCGCCCAGGGCGGGCTGCCGGCCGTTGCCGGGGGAGGCGAGCACGGCGTGCACCAGGCGGTCGAAGCCGGCGTGCGCCTCCTCGGGCAGCTGGGCGCGCGCCTCGGTGGCGGCGCCCGCGGGGGCAGGGGTGGGTCGTGACATGGAGGCCTCCGGGAGGGAGCAGAGGGCAGCCCGCGACGTCCGGCGGGCAGGCCGGGGAACGGGGGAGTGCGGTGCGGCCGGTCGGTGGTGACCGGCGGCCGGCGGGGCTGCACGGCAGCGCCCGCGGGCGGATCAGCTCAGGCGATCAGGTCAGGAGGTCCGCAGCCGCAGGAAGGAGGTGCCCATGTCGAGGACCGTAGGGCTGGCGCGCCCGTGCGTCGAACGACTTTCCGACGGGCGGTCCGGGGTCAGCGCTCGGCGCGCTGCCGGGCCTTCTCGGCCTGCCGTGCCTTGTGCGCCTCGTAGCGCTGCCGGTCCCGCTCGCGTGCGGGGGCGTTCGCCTCCCACTTGGCCTTGCGGCGCTCGGCGCGGGCCTGCTCGCGGGCCTCGAAGTCGGGGTGCTGGTTCCAGGTGCTGGCCAGCTGGACCATCACCACCCCGATGGCGCCGAAGATGAGCACCACGGCACCGAGGATCGGGTCGGCCAGGAACGCCAGCACGGTGAGCACCAGCCACACGACCCCGGCGACGACGGTGCGCTTCGACATGCCCGCCAGTATCCCCGCAGCGGGGCCGTGTGGGCGGGCGCCGGGGGTCACGGGCATGCTGAGGCCATGTCCGACCTCTCCGGCCCGCCGTTCCGCGCCGACCACGTCGGCAGCCTGCTCCGCCCGCCGTCATTGCTCGAGGCCCGCGCCCGGCACGCCGCCGGGGAGCTCGACGCCGCCGAGCTGCGCGGCATCGAGGACGCCGCCATCGCCGACGTCGTCCGGTTGCAGGCCGACGTCGGCCTGGCCACGGCCACCGACGGCGAGTTCCGCCGCACGACGTGGCACATGGACTTCATCTACGCGATCGACGGCATCAGCAAGGTCGAGGGCTCCGGGGCCAAGGTGCACTTCCGCAACGCCGACGGGAGCATCGACTGGGCGCCCGCGGGGCTGCGGGTCGACGGGCCGCTGCGGATCGACGAGCCGATCTTCGGCGCCGACCTGGCGTTCCTGCAGTCGCAGGTGCAGCCCGGCCAGACGGCGAAGCTGACCATCCCGTCGCCGTCGATGGTCCACTACCGGGGCGGCGCGGCGGCGATCGACCCGGCGGTGTACCCCGACGAGGACGCCTTCTGGGACGCGCTGTCGGCCGCCTACCGCCAGCAGGTGCAGGGCGTCGCCGCGCAGGGCTGCACCTACCTGCAGCTCGACGACACCAGCCTCGCCTACCTCAACGACCCGGCGCAGCGGGCGCAGCTGGCCGACCAGGGGCGGGACGCCGAGCACCAGCACGAGCGCTACATCCGGCAGATGAACTCCGCCCTGGCCGGGCGGCCCGCGGGCCTGACGGTCACCACCCACCTGTGCCGGGGCAACTTCCGCTCCTCCTGGGCGGCCGAGGGCGGCTACGACTTCGTCGCCGAGGCGCTGTTCGGCGGGCTGGACGTCGACGGGTTCTTCCTGGAGTACGACGACGACCGCTCCGGCGGGTTCGAGCCGCTGCGGTTCGTGCCGCCCGGCAAGCGTGTCGTCCTCGGACTGGTCACCAGCAAGCGACCGGAGCTGGAGCGCAAGGACGACCTCAAGCGGCGCATCGACGAGGCCGCCCGGTTCGTGCCGCTGGAGCAGCTGGCGCTCTCGCCGCAGTGCGGGTTCTCCTCCACCGTCGAGGGGAACGCGCTCACCCGGGACGACCAGATCGCCAAGCTGGCGCTGGTGGTGGAGACCGCTCAGGAGGTCTGGGGCTGAGCCGTCAGGGACGGTCGGGCGCCTGGACGTCCCGGCGTGGCGAGCTCCGCCACGCCGGAGACCTCTTGTGCGCAGCCGATCGGCTCCCTAGCGTCAGGGCCACGCGGTTCAACCACCAGCCGTGACCGGGCCCCACCGGGGTCCGGCCGCAAGGCCGGCAGCGTCGCCGGCCGTGCACGGGCCCGCCGGAGGCGACCATGACCGCACTGCCTGTCGACGTCGACCCGACCCGGATCGACGTCACCGTGAACCCCGCCGCCCTCCCCACCGCCGCCGGGTGCACCGTCACCGTGAGCGGTGAGGTGGACTCCACCACCGCCCCCGGGCTGCGCGGCGCCCTCCTCGAGGTGCTCGCCCGACCGGGCGTGGACGTCGTCGAGCTCGACCTGTCCGGGATCACCTTCCTCGACTCCGCCGGCCTCTCCGTGCTGGCGACCGCGCACCGCACCGCGGTGGCTGCCGGGCGCACGTTGCAGATGCGCTGCGGCACCGCCCGCGCCGTGGTGCGGCCGCTGCAGATCACCGGCCTCTGGGACGTCTTCGACGTCCTCGACGCGCGCTGACGCGACGTTCCACGCTCGTCGTGCGCTCCCCTCGCGCCGCACCGCGGGGGGAGTGCACGACGAGCGTGGAACGGCTGCCTGCGTGACCGACCTGACCTGGCGTGGGCGGTTCACCGATGCTGAGCTGAACCCGTTGCACGCGGAGGCATTCGGCCACCGGCTGCTCGACGACGGCTGGGTGGCGCAGGTCGAGCGGCACAGCCTGGGCTGGGTGACCGCGACCGACGCCGGCGAGCTGGTCGGCTTCGTGAACGTCGCCTGGGACGGCGGGGTGCACGCCTTCCTGCTCGACACCCTGGTGCGGCCCGACCACCGGCACCGGGGGATCGGCACCGCCCTGGTCCGCGCCGCGGTCGACGGCGCCCGTGCGGCTGGTCGCGAGTGGTTGCACGTCGACTTCGCCGACCACCTGCGCGGCTTCTACGAGGGCAGCGGCTTCCGGCCCACCGGCGCCGGACTCGTCGCGCTGCGCTGACCCCGGCGCCTCCGGTCGACGGCGTCAGGTGGAGGGGTCGCGGTCGGGGTAGCGGGCCCGGGCCAGTGCGTAGACGCCGAAGGCGGCGAAGCCGACGGCGACGGCGGTGAGCAGCCACTGCCCGGTCGGCACCGCGCCGATGGCGTGCATCGCGCCGTCCAGCCCGGTCGCCGTCGCCACGTCCCGCACCACCGCCGCGTGGACCAGCAGCCCGCCGGACAGGCCGAAGGCGATGCCCTTGGCCACGTAGCCGACCTGCCCGATCCACTCGATCAGCGGTTCCCACCGGTCGGGGGCGGCGCCCAGGTCGATGTCCCGCATGAAACCGCCGGTCACCCCGCGCACCAGCACGTACACGCCGACCGCCGCGACACCGACGCCCACCGCGCCCACCAGCGTCGAGCCACCGGGGATGCGCAGCGCGTCCCCGGTCAGCTCCTGGAACCGCTCGTCGGCCTGGTACCCGGCGCCGGCGGCGAACAGCAGCGCCGTCGCCCCCAGGACGGCGTAGACGACCGCCTTCGCCCCGCACTTGGCGCAGACCACGCACACCCGCAGCCGGTGACCGGGCCGCAGCAGCCCCGCCCACCAGCGCAGCACCTCCCCGCCCTGCCACACCGCGAGCGCCAGCAGCCCGAGCCCGATCACCCACAGCAGCGCGAGCCCGCCGGGTGAGCCGGCCACCGCCTGCAGGGCGCCGGTCTGGTCGGCGTCCTGGGTCGGCGGCTGCACGACCCAGGCGATCCGGGCCGCCAGCCAGCCGATGAGCAGGTGCAGCACGCCGTAGGCGACCAGCCCGACCCGCGCCAGGTGCTCCAGCGCCGGGTGGTCGGTCACCTCACGGGCGCGGGTGACCGCGTCGTGCACCCGCCGCAGGGCGCCGTCCGCCCCCGCGCTCACGTGCGCTGCGGGAAGCGGGCGCGGAAGAACGAGAAGACGCCGAACGCCGCGATGCCGACCGCGACCACGGGGAGCAGCAGCCGGCCGAACGGCGCGTCGAGCAGGGTCTGCAGGGCCCCGTCCAGGCCGCTGGCCTTCTCCGCGTCGAAGGTGAGCGCGGCCCAGCCCAGCAGCCCGCCCACCAGGGCCAGGGCGGTCCCCTTGGCCGGGTGGCCGAACTGCCCGACCCGGGCGAGGTGCTCGAGGGCGTCGCTGTTCCTCGCCTGCCGTGCGGAGGTGCCTGGCCCGGAGGTCGTCCCCACGTGTCACTCCTCGTCGTCCGGCCCCAGTGGCGGCGATCAGCGTGGCACAGCCGGGCTGCCGCCGCCCGCGGACGATCACCGGAGCGGGTGGGGGACACTGGGCCGGTGACGAACGCCGTGACCGCCGGCCGCCTGCCCGGCACCGCCCCGACCACCCCTGCGCAGGCCCGGCGGACGTGGCCCCGGACGGCCGCTCTCGGCGCCGCGCTGATCGTCCTGGCGGTCCTCGCGCTCACCTGGTCGTGGGGGCCGCAGCTGCTGCTCGGCGCCGCCGGGGTGGTCGCGGTGGTGCGCGGAGCGGCCCTGCTGCGCAGCGCCCGGGCCGGAGAGGTGGCGCGCGCCGGGGCCGTCGGTGGCGCGGTCGCCGTCTGGCTCGGCGTGGTCGCGGTCCTCGTCGCCCTGGTGTCCGCGACGGCCACCGGCTGGGTCCTCGTCGCCGGCGTCGTGCTGGTCCCGACCGCGCTCGCCGTCGCGGCCACCGGCCGGGCGGTCGCGCTCGCGGTGGGTGGCGCGCTGGTGGCCGGTGCGGGCGTCGTCGGCGTCACCGGCGGGGCCGACTCCCTGCTGGCCACCGGCCGGGTCGGTGCGGCCGCGCTGGTCGGCGTGCTGGGAGCGGCCGACCTGGCCGCCGCCGCCGGGCTGGCGCGGCTGGCCCGGCGCCCGGAGCCGGCCGCCCCGGCCGGGTGCTCCGGGTGCGCGTGCAGCTCCGGCGGGTGTGCCGCCGCCGCCCTGCGCTGACCCCGCGGCGTCCCCCGGGGCGCTCCGAGTCGTTCCGTCCGCGCAACCTCCCCGTCACCCGACCGGCCTAGCGTCGGTCGCGGCGACGACGCCGGTGGTCCCGGCGTCTGCCGGGCACGACGAGGCCGGCTCCCCGGCCGGGGAGGAAGCGAGTCCGATGCGCACGATCGAGCGGACCGTCTGGGTCTGCGAGAACTGCAACCGCTCCAACAGCTCGAGCCGCAAGCGCTGCACCGACTGCGGCACCACCCGGCACTGAGCCGGGGCGGTCCGCCGGATCAGCCCCCCAGCAGCTCCGCGACCAGCCCGCGCAGGTGCGCCGCGCCCGCGGCGTCGTCCACCAGCGCCGGGTCGGTGCGCACCGGGTACGGGGTGGCGGGCAGCGGTCCGGCCGGCCGGACGTCGACGTGGGTGACCCGGTGGCCCAGCGCGTGCAGCTGATCGGCCATCCGGTAGTCGCTGCGCGAATCGCCCACCGTGTGCCACTCCCGGGGCAGCGGCCCGTCGGCGGCCAGCAGCGTCAGGGCCCGCCGGGCGCCGAGGTCCTTGCCGACGTTGGCGGACTCGACGTCGGTGGCGATCACCGAGGGGTCGACCCGCCACGGGACAGCGCCGGCGGCGTCGGGGCGCACCCGGTCCCGGTAGCCGACGCCCAGCCCGCGGCCGGCGAGGGCGTCGACGAGCTCGGCGTCGAAGGCCGTCTGGGCCCGGGTGTAGTCCGCGGCCGGCACGTCGGTGCGCGCCTCGACGCTGGCCATCGAGCGCTTGGTGTCGTCGAGGAACATCGTGTCGCGGTACCGCGGGAGCAGCTCGCCCACCACCTCGTGCACGAGCGGGGGCACCGCGAGCGCCTCGTCGACGTGCACCGGGCCCATGCCCTCCGGGCCGATCGAGGTCCACACCGCACCCTTCTCGCACACCGCGTGCAGCCGCGCGCCGCGCGGCAGCCCACCGGCCAGCAGCGGTGGCACGACCTGCGCGCGCAGGAATGCGTCCGAACGGCCGGTGTTGAACACCACCGGCACACCGGCGGCCAGCAGGGCGCGGAGGTCCGCCACCAGACCGGGGGCGGCCACCGTGCGGGTGGCCGGGCTGGCGATCGGCCCGTCGACGTCCAGCAGCAGGCCCAGCGGGGGAGCGGTGGTGGTCACCGGGCCATCCTGCTCACCGGACACCCGATGGGTGACGCGGGCCCCGGCTGGTAACCGGGACTGCATGGCAGACCTGGGAACGGTGGCCGGCCGCGCGGTCGCCCGGCCGCTCGTGGCGCTGACCCGTGTGCGGCGAGCCAAGCCGATGCACCCGCACGGCGTCCTCTTCCGGGCCCGCGTCGAGCGCACCGGCCCCGCCGCCCCGTGGGGGGTGGACTGGATCGACGACCCCGGCGAGCAGGAGGCGCTGGTGCGGCTCAGCCGCGGGGCCGGGCTGCCCCGGACGCTGCCCGACGTGCTCGGCCTGGCGCTGCGCCTGCCGGACGGCGGCCCCGGAGGCCGCCCGGTCGACCTGCTGCTGAGCAGCACCGGCCGCGGGCGGCTGACCCGCCTGGTCCCGGTGCTCCGCCGGGACGCGGCCGCCACCTACGGCTCGATCATGGCCTACCGCACGCCGGTCGGGCCGGTGACGCTCGCCGCCTGGGCGCGCCCGGCCACCCTGCCCAGTGACCGCGCGACGCTGGCGGTCCGGGCGCCCGGCACGGTCTTCACCCTCGCCGCGGCGCTGGACCGCGGGCCGTGGGAGCCGTTCGCCCGGGTGGTGCTGGGCGCGCCTCACGAACCGCCGGACCCGCCGCTGCACTTCGACGCCGTGGTCGACCACCCGCCGGGGCTGGTGCCCGACGGCCTGATCGCCCGGTTCCGGCGGCCGGCCTACGCCGCGGTCCGTGCCGAGCAGCAGCACGGCGACCCGGCGCCGTCCGGCCGGTGACCGGCCACGTCTTCGTCGTCGGGGCCGACCTGACCCGGCTCTCCTGCGACGACGTCCTGGTGCCCACCGACCGCACCGGCCGGGTCACCACCGGCTGGCTCCCGCTGCTGCCCGCGGACGCACTGCGCGACCGGGACGCGGAGGGAGCCTGCGTCGCCGGCTGGACCGGTGGCGACCGGGTGCGCGAGGTGCCCGGCTGCGGCGAACGCCGCGCCTGGCTGGTGGACACCGTCGACACCGGCCCCCGGGCCGACGACGCCGGGCTGGCCTGGCTGCTCGACGGGGCGCGGGAGGCGCTGGCCGCCGTCGCGGCTCGGGCGGTCGAGGCGCCGGTGCACGGGCGGGCCCGCCGGCTGGTCGGGCTGCCGGCGCTGGGCACCGGGTGGGGTGGCGCGGCCGGCCGGCGCGGGGAGCTGCTCCAGCAGTTGCTCCCCGTGCTGCGGTCGGCCGCCGAGGAGCACGGCTTCGACGTCGCGCTGGTGCTGCGGCGGCCCAGCGACCTCGCCGCTGCGCAGCGGGTCCGCCGGGCCGAGGGCGGTGGCTGGCGGCTGCCGGAGGAGCTGCGCGCGGTGGCCGAGGAGCTCGGCGGCCGGGCCCGCGCCGGGGAGCTCGCGGTCTTCCTCGGCGCGGGGGTGAGCGCGGCCGCCGGGCTGCCCACCTGGGAGGCGCTGCTGGACGAGCTCGCCGAGCGGGCCGGGCTGACCGGCGCCGAGCGGTCCGGGCTCTCCCACCTGCCACCCCAGGACGCCGCCGCACTCCTCGCCCGGTCGCTGGGCCGCGACGAGCTCGCCGGGTACGTGCAGGAGCGCTTCGGGCCCGGGCCCTACTCGCTGGCGCACGCGCTGGTCGCCGGGCTGCCGGTGGGCGAGTACGTCACCACCAACTACGACCCGCTGGTCGAGCTCGCCGCCGCCGACGTCGGTCGGCCGCTGCGGGTGCTGCCCTTCGACGAGGCGACCGCCGGCGACCCGTGGCTGCTCAAGCTGCACGGGGACGCCGCCCACCCCGAGAGCATCGTGCTGACCCGTGAGCAGTACCTGGAGTTCGGCGACCACCGGACGGCGCTGGCCGGGGTGCTGCAGTCGCTGCTGCTCACCCGGCACGTGCTGTTCGTCGGCACCTCGATGCTCGACGACGACCTGATCCGGATCGCCCACCAGGTGCGCAGCGTGCTGCACCGGCCGGGCGGGTCACCGCGGCGGCGCACCGGCACGGTGCTCTCGGTGAAGGCCGACCCGGTCCGCGCCCGGCTGTGGGAGCAGGACGTGGACACCGTGGCGATGGCGGACCGCGACACCCCCACCCCGGAGGCGGCCCGGCGGCTGGAGGTGCTGCTGGACCTGCTCGGCTGCCTGTCCAGCCGGCCCACCGGCTACCTGCTCGACCCGGCCTACCGGGACCTGCTCGACGCGGAGGAGCAGGAGCTGGCCGGTGCCCTGGTCGGCGTGACCGAGGCGCTGGCCAACGGCAGACGCCGCAGCTGGGCCGGGCACGAGGTCCGCCGGCTGCTGGTCGACCTCGGCTGGGCCGACACCGAGTGACCGGCGGCCCGTTTCCCCCCGTACCTCCGGTGGGCAAGGCAGCACCATGACCCGGAGGCCGCGACTGGACCAGACGATCCCGATGCTCGCCCAGGGCTACGCCTGGCTGCCCGGCCGCCGCCGCGCCGCCGGCCGGGACACCGTGCACAGCCGGCTGATGCTCCGCCGGACGCTCGGGGTCAAGGGGCCCGCGGCCGCGCGGTTCCTGTACGACGAGGGCAACGTACGGCGCAGCGGTGCGCTGCCCGAGCCGGTGGTGAGCACGCTGTTCGGCCACGGTGCCGTGCACACCCTGGACGGCGAGGCGCACCGGGTGCGCAAGGGCATGTTCATCGAGCTGCTCATGGGGCCGGAGCGGATCTGGCCGCTGGTCGGACAGGTCTCCGCCGCCTGGGACGCCGCCGTCGACCGCTGGTCCGAACAGCCGCAGATCGTGCTGATGGACGAGGCCGCCCGGGTGATCACCCGCGGGGTCTGCGACTGGGCCGCCGTTCCGGTGTCCGACGAGGAGCTGCCCGCGCTCACCCGGGACCTGACCGTGGAGGTCGACGGGTTCGCCACCGCCGCTCCGCGGCACTGGCGCGCCCGCCGTGCCCGGCAGCGGCGGGAGGCCTGGCTGGCGGGCATCGTCGAGGAGGTCCGGGAGGGCACCCGCTCGGTCCCCTCCGGGTCGGTCGTCGACGTCGTCGCCCGGCACCGCGACGCCGACGGCGAGCTGCTGGAGCCGCGGGTCGCCGCGGTCGAGGTCCTCAACGTCGTCCGGCCCACCGTCGCGGTCAGCTGGTTCGTCGGCTTCGCCGCGCACGCGCTGCACACCTGGCCGCAGCACCGGGAGCGGCTGCGCGCCGGCGACCGGTCCTTCGCCGTCGCCTTCGCCCACGAGGTGCGCCGGTTCTACCCGTTCGCCCCGTTCATCGGCGGCCGCAGCCCCCAGGAGGTCGAGTTCGACGGCGAGCGGGTGCCCGCCGGGTCGATGGTGCTGCTGGACCTGTGGGGGCAGGACCACGACCCCGAGCTGTTCCCCGAGCCGTTCGCCTTCCGGCCCGAGCGCTTCCTGGACGGCGACGAGGTGCGCGAGATCGGCCAGTGGGAGCTGGTGCCGCAGGGCGCCGGTGACCCGCGGACCGGGCACCGCTGCCCCGGGGAGGACATCACCGTCGCGCTGCTGTCCGCTCTGATGCTGAAGCTCGCGCAGCTGGACTACACCGTGCCCGAGCAGGACCTGTCGATCTCGCTGAGCCGCATCCCGGCCCGGCCCGCCAGCGGCGTCGTGCTCACCGACGTCCGGCCCGGCTGACCGCAGCGGCGCACGCTGGTCCCGGGAGCGGCCGGGCGCGTAGGTTCTGGTCATGAGCGTCCGCCTCCGGCACGCCGTCCAGGTGAGCGGCCGGCCTGAGGGTCGGCCGATGGTGTTCGTCCACGGGTACGGCTGCGACCAGAACATGTGGCGATTCGTCGTCCCCGACTTCGAGGTCGACCACCGGGTGGTGACCTTCGACCTCGTCGGCTTCGGGAACTCCGACCTCTCCGCCCACGACCCGGTCCGGCACGGCTCGCTGCACGGGTACGCCGACGACGTGGTCGAGGTGCTGCGCGAGCTGGAGCTGACCGACGTGGTCTTCGTCGGTCACTCGGTCAGCGCCATGATCGGGGTGCTGGCCCACGCGCGGGCCCCGGAGCTGTTCGGCGCGATGGTGATGGTCGGGCCCAGCGCCCGGTACGTCGACGACGGGGACTACGTCGGCGGCTTCTCCCGGGAGCAGATCAAGGAGCTGCTGGACAGCCTGGACGCCAACCACCTGGGCTGGTCCACCGCGGTGGCACCGGTGATCATGGGCAACCCCGACCGCCCCGAGCTGGCCGCCGAGCTGACCAACAGCTTCTGCCGCACCGATCCCGACGTGGCGCGCCAGTTCGCCCGGGTCTCCTTCCTGTCCGACAACCGGGCCGACCTGCCGGGCGTCGACGTCCCCACCCTGGTGCTGCAGTGCGCCGAGGACGTGATCGCCCCCGAGCCGGCCGGTCGCTACGTGCACGAGCACGTCGCCGGGTCGGTCTTCACCCAGCTGTCCGCGACCGGGCACTGCCCGCACCTGAGCGCTCCGGAGGAGACCACCGCCGCCATCCGGGCGTGGTTGTGACAGCCAGCCGCGAGGCGGCCGACCGACGGCACCGGGACGACGAGCGGGCGCGGCTGGCCCAGCTGCTGGAGAACGACCCGGCCGACCTCTACGAGAACGCACCCTGCGGCTACCTGTCGACGCTCCCCGACGGCACGATCGTCAAGGTCAACGGCACCCTCTGCAGCTGGCTCGGTCGGCCGCGCGAGGAGGTGCTGCGCACCCGGCTGCGCGACCTGCTCAGCGTCGGCGGCCAGGTCTTCCACGACACCCACCTGGCCCCGCTGCTGCGGATGCAGGGGGCGGTCCGGGAGGTCGCGCTCGACGCGGTCCGAGCGGACGGCTCGCTGCTGCCGTGCCTGGTGAACGCGGTCGAGGTGCGCGACCCCGACGGCAATCCGGTGATGGTCCGCGCGACGCTGTTCGAGGCCACGGCCCGGCGGCGGTACGAGCGCCGGATCCTGACCGCCCAGCGTGCGGCGGAGCTCTCGGAGGCGCGGTCCGCCACGCTGCAGCAGGTCGTCGTCGAGCTGGCCGGCGCGACCACGGTCGGCGACGTGGCCACGGTCGTGGTCCAGCAGGCCCGGGCCGCGCTGCGCACCCGCGGTGCCGCGCTGGTGCTGGTCTCCGACGGCCCGGCCACCCCGGCTGCGGACGACGGCGGGCCGGCCGACCCCGGGGTGGAGGTCGTGCGCAGCGACGGGCTGCCGGTTGAGCTGCTGGCGGAGCTCACCACGGCGGCGGACGGGCGGATCGCCCTGGAGCTGGCCGAGGGCCTGCGGGTGGTCCTCCCCGACGAGCGGCTGGCGGCCCGCCGTCCCCGGCTGGCCGCCGCGATGGCAGGCGCGGCGTTGCGCGCGCTCGTCGTCGTCCCGGTGGCCGCCGACACCCGGCGGCTGGGCGTGCTGCTGCTGGGGCTGGCCGGCGAGAACCCCGGCGAGCTGATCGACCTCGACCAGCCGGCGGCCGGCGAGCTGTCCGACGGCGACGCCGACCTGCTGTGGACGCTGGGCCGGCAGGCCGGGCAGGCCCTGGAGCGGGCCCGGCTGTACGAGGAGACCACGCGGCAGGCCGAGCGCTCCGCGTTCCTGCTCGACGCCGCCCGGCTGCTCGCCCGGGCCACCGGCGTCACCGAGACCGTCGAGCGGCTGGCGGAGATGGTGGTGCCACGGCTGGCCGACGTCTGCCTGCTCGACCTGGTCACCGAGGCCGGCACGTACCGGGTGGTCGCCCGGCACGGCGACCCCGCGCGCCAGCACCTGGTCGACGCGCTGCGCGCCTGGGCGCCGCCGGCGCGGGAGCTGCCCCACCCGGCCCGGACGGCGATGGCGGAGGGCCGCACCCGCTGGTTCCCGGTGGTCACCGACGAATGGCTGGCCGGCGTGGTGCGTGACCCGGAGGAGCTGGCCGCCGTGCAGGCGCTGGAGCTGGCCGGGGTGGTCAGCGTGCCCCTGGTCGCCGAGGGGCGGGCGCTGGGGGTGCTGACCGTCTCCGCCGACCGCCGCCGACGTCCGCTGACCGCCGCCGACGTCGAGCTGGTCGAGCAGCTGGCGCTGCAGCTGGCACTGATGATGGCCAAGGCACAGCGCTACGAACTCGAGGCGCGCACGTCGCACACCCTGCAGGCCATCCTGCTGCCCCCGCCGCCGCCCCGGGTGCCCGGCATGCAGGTGGCGGTGCGGTACCTGGCGGCGACGCACGGCGTGGAGATCGGCGGGGACTTCTACGACGTCGCCCAGCTGCCCGGCGACCACGTGGCGATCGCGGTCGGTGACGTCGTCGGGCACGACATCACCGCTGCGGCCACCATGGGCCAGCTGCGCAGCGTCTACCGTGCGCTGCTGGTGGAGAGCCCCTCGCCCACCGCGGTGATCGACCGGCTCCAGGCCAGCTGGCCGCTGCTCGGGCTGCAGCGGATGGCCACCGCGCTGTTCGCCACCCTCGACCTGCCCAGCGGCCTGCTGCACGTCGCCTCGGCCGGCCACCCGCCGCCGTTGCTGGTCACCGACGCGGGCGCGGAGTTCCTGCCGGTGCGGCCCAGCCGGATGCTCGGGGCGCCGGCATCGGCCCCGGCCGAGTGGAGCGGCGTCCTGCCGCCTGGCGGCACCCTGGTGCTGTTCACCGACGGGCTGGTGGAGAGCCGCAGCGACGACCTCGACGCCGGTCTGGAACGGCTGCGGGTGGCGGCCGGGCGCGCGCCGACGGCCGACCCCGACGAGCTGTGCGACCGGCTCCTCGCCGACCTGGCCGGCACCCACCGGGCCGACGACATCGCCCTGCTCGCCCTCACCCGCCACCGCTGACCCCGCATCCCGGAGAGACACAGGAAGCGCGGCACCGGTTTCCTCCGGACAACCGGGTGCACAGGACCCTCTGCCTGGGGTGTGCCGCGGGACGTTCGGCCCGTGACGTCCGGCCCGGCGCGGGCGAGGGTGGGGGTGTGGCACACGGAGAGGGGACCTCGATGCTGGACGCGGACCGGTGGACGCAGGTGGTCGAGCGGGCGGTGCGGGCACCGTCGATCCACAACACCCAGCCCTGGTCGTTCCGCGCGGACGGCGACCGGCTGGAGGTGCGGCACGACCCGTCCCGGGCGCTCCCGGCGGTCGACCCGACCGGCCGCCAGCAGGTGCTGAGCGTGGGCGTCGCGGTGGAGTTCGCCGTCGTCGCGCTGGCCGCCCTCGGTGCCGCCGTCGAGGTCGACGTGCTGCCCGACCCGGCCGACCCCGAGCTGGTCGCCGTCGTCCGGGTCACCGGTGAGCAGCAGCCCAGCCCCGCCGACCAGCGCGCCGCCGAGGCGATCGGGCAGCGGCACACCGACCGGGCCCGGTTCCTCGAGCAGCCGCTCCCGACCGGTCTGGTCGAGCGGCTGGAGCGCACCCTCGGGCGGAACGGCGTGTGGCTGAAGCTGATCGACCACAGCGAGGAGGAGACCGCGGTCGCCACCCTGCTGGGCGAGGCGGAGGAGGCCGAGCAGCGCGACCCGGCGTACCTGGCGGAGCTGCGCGCCTGGACCCGCACCGACCCCGCGTCGCCGGACGGGGTGCCGGCCGCCGCGGTCCCGGACGGTGAGCAGCGGACGTCGAACATGCCGGTGCGCGACTTCGGCACCGCCCGGCCGGTCCCCGCGGCGGTGCCCGACGACGACGACCCGCCGCCGCCGGTGGAGCACCCCTCGGTGCTGCTGCTGGGCACCGTGGCCGACGACCGTGTTGCCTGGGCGCGCGCCGGGATGGCGCTGGGCCGGCTGCTGCTGGAGCTCACCCAGGCCGGGCTGGTCGCCTCACCGCTCACCCAGGCGCTGGACCAGTCCTGGGCCCGGGCCCGGCTGACCCGCCGGCTGGACCTGGTCGGCCACCCGCAGATGCTGCTGCGGCTGGGCGCCCCCTCCGGCGCGGCGGTGCCCAGCGGCCGCCGCCCGGTCGCCGAGGTCCTCACCCTCGCCTGACTCCGCTCCGCTGTTCGGCCCTCTCCAGGGGCCCGCCCCGAGCGTGCGAGGGGTGGGGAGGAGAGGGTCCTTTCTCAGTCGTCGGTGAGGCGGGAGAGCTCGGGCGGCAGCTCGCCGGGGTGGACGACGGCCATCCGCTGGGTCGCCCGGGTCAGCGCGACGTACAGGTCGCTGTGCCCGCGCACGCCCTCGTCCAGGATCGCCTGCGGGTCGACGACGACGACCGAGTCGAACTCCAGCCCCTTGGCCTCCACCGGCAGCAGCACCACGGTGCCGCGGGAGGAGTCGGCGGCCGGGCCGGTCTGGGCGCCGGGCAGCGCGGCGGCGACGGCGGCCTGCCGGCTGGGCGGGACGATCACTGCCGCGGTGCCGCCCCGCGCGGCCAGCTCGGCGGCGATCTCCGCGGTCCGGTCCGCCAGCGCGTCCTCGGTCACCCGGTGGGCGGTCGGCGGGACGCCGGTGCTGCGCACCGAACGGGGCGCGGCGGTCACCGCGTCACCGGCGGCGAGCACGTCGGCCGCGACGTCCATGATCTCCGTCGGCGTCCGGTAGTTGACGGTCAGCTGGGCCAGCCGCCACTGCCCCTCGGCGTGCGGGCGCAGCGCCTGCGCCCAGTCGGTCGCGCCGGCCAGGCTGCCGGTCTGGGCCAGGTCGCCGACGACGGTCATCGACCGGGTCGGGCACTTGCGCGCCAGCAGCCGCCACGCCATCGGGGAGAGCTCCTGGGCCTCGTCGACGACGACGTGCCCGAAGGTCCAGGTGCGGTCGGTGGCGGCCCGCTCCGCGGCGGTGCGGACGTCGACCTCGGTCTCCCGGTCGGCCAGCATCTCGGCGTCGAGCAGGTCGACGGCGGTGAGCTCCTCGCTCTCCTCGTCCTCGTCGGCGTCGTGCGAGCGCGAGCCGTACAGCAGGTCGAGGGTCTCCTGGGCGTGCTCCCGCGCCTGTCGCCGACGCCGGGCCTCCGCGGCGCGCTCGGCGCTGTCGTCGTGGCCGAGCAGCTCGTCGGCCTCCTCCAGCAGCGGCACGTCGGCCGGGGTCCACGCGGCGTCGGCCGGGCGGTGCAGCAGCGCCCGGTCCTCGTCGGTCCAGCCCCGGGTGGCCCGCCGGATGCGGTCGGGGTCGGCCAGCAGGTCGCGCAGCAGCTGCTCGGGGGAGAGCACCGGCCACATCTCGTCGATCAGCGCGCGCACCCCGGCGTCGGCGGCCATCTCGCGGCGCACGTCGTCGACGTCCCGGCGCGACAGCAGGCTCTCCGCGCCGCGCACGTCGTTGCCGATCCGGCCGAGGAACCGGTCGGTGACCAGGTCGACCACGGCCCGGGCGAACGCCGGGCGCGCCAGGTTGTGCATCCGTGAGGCACGCCGGCCCACGGTGCGGCAGCTGGTGAGGTCGGGCCCACGCAGCCCGATCCGCACCCCGTCGATCACCAGGTCCCGACCGCCGCGGGGCACGACCTCCCGGTCCCGGACGGCGGCCTTGAGGACGTCGACCATCGCCAGCCGGCCCTTGAGCTCGGCCACCTCGGGCGCCTCGGTGCCGCGGGCGTCCAGCCCGGGGCGCAGCTGGCCCAGGCCCGACAGCAGCACGCCGGTCTCACCCAGCGCCGGCAGCACGTCGGCGATGTAGCGCAGGAAGGTCGGCGTCGGGCCGACGACGAGCAGGCCGCTGCGGGCCAGCCGCTCACGGTGGGTGTAGAGCAGGTACGCGGCCCGGTGCAGGGCGACGGCGGTCTTGCCGGTGCCCGGACCGCCCTGGACGACGAGCACCCCGCGGACGTCGCTGCGGATGATCGCGTCCTGCTCGCCCTGGATGGTGGCGACGATGTCGGTCATCCGGCCGGTGCGCTCGGCGGTGAGCGCGGCCATCAGCGCGGCCTCGCCGGTGAGCTCCGGGCCGTCCCCGCGCTCGGGGTCGACGGTGAGCACCTCGTCGTTGACCGCGGTGACGGTGCGCCCGCGGGTGCGGATGTGCCGGCGCCGGACGACGCCCTCGGGCCGGAACGCGGTCGCGGTGTAGAACGGCCGGGACGCCGGGGCCCGCCAGTCGACCAGCGCGGGGTCGCCCGCGGGGTCGTCGGCCGGCAGCCCGACCCGGCCGATGTAGAGCGGCTGCGGCGCCGCCTCGCGGTCCAGCCGGCCGATCACCAGCCCGTGCTCGGCGGCGTCCAGCGCGGTGATCCGCGCCGACTGGAACCGGGCCGCGGCCTCCCGCTCACCGAGGGACTGCGGGTTGATCACCGGCATCGCCAGCGCCTGGCGGAACCGCATCACCGCGAGTTCGCGGGCGGCGTCCAGCCGGCGGTACAGGTCGGCGACGGCCGGCTGCTCGGCCGCCCGCTCGGTGTCCTGCACGGAGTCGTCCGCGACCCCGGCCGCCGGTGAGCTCGACAATTCCGGTCTCTCCCTGTTCGTCCGTGGTTGTCCGAGGGGGCATGTGTCGCCGCCACCCGGGTGGTCCGCGGCGACCAACGATGCCGTGCTGGCCGGTGTTCCGCCCAGCGGTCGGTGATCTTCCCCGAGCGGACCGGCCCGTCCGCCCACCGGGACCCGGCCGGCGACGGAGGCCGTCAGAGGCGGGCCAGAGTGGCGTCGTCCCGGTCGCCGGCGAAGAAGCGGTCCAGAACGGCGCCGAAGGCGGGCTCCTCGGTGACGGCGGCGAACAGCGTCATCGACGAGCGCAGCTTCTGCGCGTCGACCCCGCCGAGGACGTCGACCGGGTCGGTGCTGCCGAGGTCGAGCAGCGCCTGCGCGCACTCCACCAGCCGCGGGCCGAGCACCGGGTGGGCCAGGTAGGCGCGCGCCTCCTCGGCTCCGCCGATCGCGTACCGCTGCGCCATCGGGCTGCGCCCCAGGCCGGCGACCTGCGGGAAGACGAACCACATCCAGTGGCTGCGCTTGCTGCCGGCGCGCAGCTCGGCCAGCGCCTGGGCGTAGGTGCCGCCGGCCTCCTGGGCGTCGACGAAGCGCTGGAGGTCGAACGGGTCGTCGCTCATGCGGGGATCATGACCCGCGGCAGGTCACACCGTCTCGGGCACCCGCAGGTGGGCCACCGACAGCGCGTACTCGCTGACCTCCATGACCGTCGTCCGGCTGGTCCGGCTGAACTCCTCCCGCAGCGCGCCCCCGGGCTCGACCGCCCGGGCCATCGCCGCGCGGTCGGCGTAGGTGACCGTGGTGGTGGTGCGGCCGGAGAGCCGGTCGACCAGGAAGCTCACGCTGCAGAAGCCGGGCAGCTCCTCCAGGCGCGGCAGCAGGCTGGTGCGCACGGTGCCGAGCACGTCGTCCATCGCGCCCGGTTCGTCCAGCGCGCCGCGCACCACTCGGCAGCAGGCGCCGTCACCGGCCGGCCGCACCCGGTGCATCACCGCGATCTCCCAGGTGGCGACCATCGGCACCGCGTCGAGCAGCTCGCCGAACCGGGCGCGGAAGCTCCGGGTGCTCTCCGCGCTCGCCCGCAGGGCTTCCTCACCGTCCCAGGCGCTGGTCAGCACACAGCGGCCGTTGCGGTGGTTGGTCAGCAGGGAGAGGCCGGTGCAGCCGGCCATCGGCTCGACGGCGGGGAGCACCTCGTCGCGGACGTAGCCGACGGCGGCGTCGATGGCGGCGGGGTCGCCCCGCACGGTGGTGGTTCGGGCGAACATGGCGGGCCTCCGCGCCGGGCGGCGACGCCTCGGCCACGTCGCCGCGAGGCTCCGACTGTCCCCGCCCCGGGTCGGCTCGGGCGCCCCGGACGGCGTCGCCGGACCACGGAACGGCGAGCCGTCACCGACGGCCTCCGGCCCGACACCCGGTCGGCGGGCGGACGCCCTGGCCCTCTCGCAGTCGGGCGTGGTGCTCGTGTGGATGAGCACCTGCCGAGCAGCGGTCGCCCCGACCGACCCGGCGCGGAACGGAGCCGCCCGGATGTCCTTGACCTGTGGTGCGGCGTCCGGGAGTGTCCGTGCTCCGTCCGAGGGAGGCACCGTGCGCAGGTCCCGTCAGGTCGTGTCCGGTGCCGTGCTGGCCGCGCTCACCGCGGCGGTGGCCACCACCGTCGTGTCCTGCACCGGGGACCCGGAGCAGGCGGCGGCGCCCTCGACCAGCGGCGGGTTGCCTCCGGCGCTGGTCGGCAGCCCCTGGCTGCAGGGGACCACCGAGCTGCTGCAGGAGACCGGACGCGGGTCCGCGTCGTTCCAGGTCCCGGATGTGGGCGACGCGGCCGCACTGGTCTTCACGATCTCCTGCACCGACGACGAGACACCGGCCCGTCTCGGCTTCGTCCTGGCCAGTGGCCGGGACGACTACCTCATGTCGTCGGCGGGCTGTGGTGGGTACGCGGGCAGGACACCGCCGCTGGACCTGGCGGATCCGCCCACGATGCTGCAGGTGACCGTGCCGGTGGACGCCGAGTACACCGTCTGGGTCTACGGCACGCCGGTCAGCGGCTGATGTCCACTGCGCCGGCGAGGTGCCGGCGCCACTCGTCGGTCGCCTCGCCGAGGGCCACCGCGGTGGTCAGCCGCAACGTGCCGGCCAGCCAGACGAGCAGGTCGTGCAGCCGCAGCCGGGTCAGCGGCACGCCCAGCAGACGGACGGCGTCCTCCAGCGCGGCGAAGGCCAGCGGGTTGGCCCGCAGCTCCCGGTGGGCGACCGCCGCGACGCCGCTGTCGCCCTCGTGCAGGTGGGGAACCAGCTGCAGCCAGGTGGCCCGGGTGAGCAGCGGCACCAGGGCGGGGTGGCGGTGGTGCACCGCGGCCAGCACGTAGCGCGGCTGCGGATCGGGCAGCTCGGCCAGGCCGCGCAGGTGGGCCCCGACGGTGCCCGGCTCACCGAGCACGGACAGCTCGTCGTCGGGGAGCTCCCAGAACGCCCGTCCCCCCGCACGCTCGACCAGCGCCGCCGCGGTGGGCTGCACCTCGTCCAGCGCGCGCCGCACCGCCGCCCAGCCGGCCGGGTCCAGCCGGCCGTGCAGGCCCTCGGCGGTCAGCACGTCGTCGTCACCGAGCGGGCCGGCCGGCACCGGCCGGGCGTCGAAGCGGTCGTGTCCGAAGGCCGCCACCTGCACCCACCGGCCCTCGCGTTCGAAGGGGGAGCGGTACCGCAGCGGCCGGCGCCCTCGCACGTAGCCGAGGACGGCGGCCAGCGCCGTCTCCCAGGGCAACGGCAGGGGGCCCGTGCTGGGCAGGTCGAGGGCGAGTTCGTCGGCGCGCGCGGCGGCCGGGCTCGGCCCGCCGGGTCCGTGGGCCGGCCGGGCGGGGACCGACGGTGTGGGCACCACTGCGCCGCCTCTCGGATCAACCGGGCGCTACTTCCGGACGCCCGGCCAGCCAACCAGGTGACCGGGGGTTCCGCGCGTCCGGCTGCCGTGCCGTGCGGTCCGACGCGGGTCGTGCCCGGCGTCCACGACCGCGGCCACCGGCCCGACCTCCCCGGCCCGACCTCCCCGGCCCGACCTCCCCGGAGTGGACTCCAGGCATGACCCGGTCCGGCGATGGGCAGCCCGTCCGGGTGGGCCGGACGTCGGCCCCCGATGGGAGGAGCGACCATGCGCACGACGACGAAGACGCTGGCCGGCCTGGTGCTGGCCGGTGGCCTGGGGCTCGCCGGCTGCTCGGACGCCGCGGACACCGAGGTGGAGGTCCCGTCGGTCGACGTCCCCGAGACGATCGGCCCGGACACGTTCGAGGGCGGCGGCGAGGGCGGCGGCGAGGCCGGCTGACGCCGGAGCGTCGCTCCGACCGGGGACCGGTCGGAGCGACCGCCCTCAGCGGTGGCCGATGCCGCCCGGGCCGTGCTCGGGCGGGATGACCTCGCCGGCGATCGGCGGGCCGGGCGGGGTCCCGTCACCGAACGGGCGGCCGCCCAGCTCCTCGCGGTGGTGCGGGGTGAGCCAGACCGACGTGTCCGGGCCCATCGGGATGATCTGCGTCGGGTTGATGTCGGCGTGCACCACGTAGTAGTGCTCCTTGATCTGCGGGAAGTCGGTGGTGTCACCGAAGCCCGGGGTCTGGAACAGGTCGCGGGCGTAGCCCCACAGCGCCGGCATCTCGGTCAGCTTGGTCCGGTTGCACTTGAAGTGGCCGTGGTACACGGCGTCGAACCGGGCCAGCGTGGTGAACAGCCGGACGTCGGCCTCGGTGATGGTGTCGCCCATCAGGAAGCGGCGGGTGGTGAGCCGCTCCTCCAGCCAGTCCATCGCCGTCCACAGCCGCTCGTACGCCTTGTCGTAGGCGCGCTGGGAGCCGGCGAACCCGCAGCGGTAGACCCCGTTGTTGACCTCGGTGAAGATCCGCTCGATGACCTCGTCCATCTCCGCGCGCAGGTGCTCGGGGTACAGGTCGGGGGCGCCGTCGCGGTGGAACTCCCACCACTCGGTGGAGAAGTCCAGCGTCATCTGCTTGAAGTCGTTGGTGACCACGGCCCCGGTCGGGACGTCGACCATCGCCGGCACGGTGATGCCCCGCGGGTACTCCGGGTCGCGGGCGAAGAACGCCTGCTGCAGCCGTTCGTAGCCCAGCACCGGGTCGCGGCCGTCGGGGTCCAGGTCGAAGGTCCAGCTGCGCTCGTCGTGGGTCGGGCCACAGATGCCCATCGAGATGACCTGCTCCAGGCCGAGCAACCGGCGCACGATCGCCGCGCGGTTGGCCCACGGGCAGGCCCGGGCGATCACCAGCCGGTAGCGCCCGGCCTCCACCGGCCACCCGCTGGAGCCGTCGGCGGTGATCCGGTCGGTGATGTAGTTCTGGTCGCGCTGGTAGTCCTGACCCTTTTCGACGTAGCCGCTGCCGCTGTTCGAGGTGCTCACCGCCCCAGCCTCGCCGACGGCGCGCCGTCGCGCGCGCTGACCCGGCCGGGAGGCGCCGGTCGTGGAGTCGGGTGGATCACGTCGAGGCGGTCGCTAGCCTCGGGGGATGGCCGCCGCCCCGTTCCGTCCTCCGTGGTTCGCCCACCCCGTGCTGCCGGTGGTGGCCGGTGGCGCCGCCCTCTACAACGCCGTCCAGCTCGTGCTGCGGTTGGTCGACGGTCTGTGGGGCGAGGCGTTCCTCAGCTTCGCGTGGTGCGCCGTCTTCGGGTACGTGATGGTCGAGTCGCTGCGCTTCCGCCGGGAGCAGGAGGCGGCGCAGGCCGCGGCCGACGACGGTGCGCCGGCTCCGGAGGACTGACCGGCGCACCGGCCGACCGACCCTGCTCAGAGGGTGTTGCCTCAGCGCGACGGTCGGTAGGGGACTCGAGAGGTACGAACCTCCGTGAGCGACGTGCGGTAACCCTTAGCGCGAAGCAGAACCCCAGCCGCCATGGCGGCTGCCTCTTTGTCTTCTTCACTCCCGGGTCCGCAGTAGACCGAGGTGATGGGCAATCGGGTGCCCTCGACGGCTCGGAGTCGGAGATAGGGGACGATGCCGCGCGGTCCGGGCCGAAAGTGGACGTTGCCTGACTTGCTCGTATCGCCGACGGCCAGGTAGCGCACCTCCGATTCGGCGGCGAATGAGGGGTGCTTCAGCACGAGTTGGAGGGTGCCGAGAAGGGCGCGCCAATCGCGATGCGGCGCGAAAGACGCAGGCATGAGCGTCTTGGCCTCGGTCATGAGTGTATGGAGGACGTTGTCGACAAGTTTCACCTGCGCGGACCGGTCGTAGACGACGCTGTACCAACCGGGGACCAGGAAGCTGGTGACACTGGCGAAGTCTGGGATGCCCCCGACCGGGTCGAGACGCTGACGCGTGTCGACCCCGACCGCGTAACCCCCGTCTCCTGAGTAGTGCATCCACTGGTTGAGCGAGTCTTCGATCGTCGTTGCGCAGATCATGAAGGACTGGAGTGGAACGCTCCTGTCCAAGCTGAGTAGTGCGGCGAATCTGGTGTTTGTCCCACCTTGGAAGTCGAGATGTTTCATGCGTTCGGTGATGAGCTGGCGAGCGTAGTTGATCTCACTCGAATCGTTCATGGACATCGGGTTGGAGGCCCAGAATTCCGCGCTTTGGATCATGCCGATCAGACCGGCAGCGGAGGTATGGTGCCACACGCACTGAGGTGCTGGCGGAATAAGTGATGAAAGCCTGACCTCGGTGTTCATGGAGCTCCGTTCTTCACGCCCGACCGTGTGACCGTCATGGCTGTGCCGTAGGTATCGCCGACGCGGCGTATGGCTTGCATCGACCGCCGCGCAGCCAATCTTTAGTCCTCGGGTGAACACCTCGACGCGGGCCTGGGCCAGCGGGCATGAGCCCTGTGGGGAGCGGCGCGCCCTGGCCAGGCGGGACAGCGCGATCAAACTCGCGGGCTGGCCCACCGGGACCCGGTGAGCCGGGCAGCACCACCCCGGACGCCCCCGAGAGTTCCGGGGCGGTGCTGCGTCTGGGGCCGGCTCAGCCGCGCTCGGCGTCCGGCGCGTCCTGGGCGGCCTCGGTCTCGGGCTCGTCGCGCAGGAACAGGTACCAGTAGGAGGTCGACACGAAGACGACGGCGCCGACCAGGTTGCCCAGGCCCGCGAACAGCCAGTTGAGCGCCACGTCGTCCCAGCCGAGGTCCGGCACCCCGGCGAAGATCGCGGCCGGGAGGAAGAACATGTTGGCGACGACGTGGTCGAAGCCCATCGCCACGAACGCCATGATCGGGAAGAAGATCGCCAGGATCTTGCCGGAGACGGTCTTGGCGGCCAGGGACATCCAGACCGCGAGGCAGACCAGCCAGTTGCAGCCCACCGCGCGCAGGAACACCTGCCACGATGACTCCTCGAGGGCCTTGCCCTCGGAGATCGAGGCCAGCCGCTCGTAGGTGAGGGCGCCGGTGCCGGTGGCCCCGGAATCGCCGATCACGCCGGTCTGCACGGCCAGGAAGTAGGCGACGAACAGCGCGCCGATCAGGTTGCCGATCAGCACCAGGGAGAGGTTCTTGGCGACGTCCCCGAGCCCGATCTTGCCGCGCATCGCGCCCAGCGGCACCAGCGCCATGTTGCCGGTGGCCAGGTCGGAGCCGGCGACGAGCACGAGCACCAGGCCGAGCGTGAAGGTGGCGCCGGTGAAGAGCGTGGGGAGCGTGCCCCAGGTCGCCGGGTCCAGCCCGGAGGAGACGGTGATGGCGACCAGACCGCCGAAGGCGATGTAGGCACCGGCCAGGAACGCGCTGACCAGCACCTTGTCCCAGGTGCGGCGGGTCTTCTTGGCGCCGGTCTCCGCGGCGGCCTGGGCGATCTCCGGTGGTGTGCGAGCTGGCACGACTGTCTCCTCGGTGTCGAGCGGACCGACCCGTGGTCTCGGGCCCCGGGGTATCAGCCTCTCGGACACCGCGCCGTCCTGCCCGTCGAACCGGCACCGCCACCGGGGCCGGTGGGTGGTCAGCCGTCCCGGTCGCCGCGATCACGTCGGCGGTCCCACCGGTCCTGCCGGTCGCCGTCCGGGTCACCGTCCCGGCCGTCGTACCAGCCGTCGTCCCAGCCGTCGTCCCGGCCGTCGTCCCAGCCGTGGTCGTCCTCCGGCTCGACGGTGCTCTCCACCGGAGCGGGGAGCGGGGTGGGTGCCGGCGCGGGAGGGGGCGGTGCGGGAGGTGGCGGGGCGACCGCGTGCGTGAGGTCCACCACGGCGCCCGGGAGCACCTGGCCGACCGGGTACAGAGCGATCACCTGGCCGTCCGGGACGTCGCCGGTCTGCAGCGGCCGCAACGTCACGGCCATCCCGCGCTCGGCCAGCTCGGCCTGCACCTCGGTCACCGGCCGCCCCACGTAGTCGGCCGTCGACAGCGACACCAGCCGCACCGCGGGGGCGGTGGGCGTCGGTGCCGTCGGCGTCGGGGCGGTGCGCGTCGATGCGGCGGCCGTCGGGTCCGCGCGGTCGGCGGCGAGCTGCAGCAGGCCGGAGGTGCCGCCGGCCACGACCAGGAAGGCGAGCAGTGCGGCGACCAGGAACGGCCAGCGCCGGTGGCGCGCCGGCTCCGGCTGCTCCTCGTCGGCCCCGGGGCGGGGCGGCGGGGGCGGCGGCGCCGCCATGCGCACCGCGGGCATCACCAGCGTCCGCGGCCCGTCGGCCGGGCCGTTGGCGGGCCGGGCCGCGAGGACGTCGTCGACGGCGGCGCGGAGGGCGGCGCCGTCGCTGAACCGCTCGGCGGGGTCCTTGGCGATGGCCCGGTCGATCAGCCGGCGCACCGCCACCGGGACCGCGTCGGGCAGCGGCGGCGGGATCTCCCGGATCCGCCGGAGCGCGACCTCCACCGCGTCACCGCCGTCGTAGCCGCGGTGGCCGGCCAGGCACTCGTAGCCCACCAGGCCGAGGGCGTACACGTCGCTGGCCGGGGTGGCGCGCTCCCCGGCGGCCTGCTCGGGCGAGAGGTAGTGGGCGGTGCCGACGACCTCACCGGTGACGGTCAGCGGCACGCTGCTCGCGGAGACGGCGACCCCGAAGTCGGTGAGCTTGACCGCGCCGTCGTCGCCGAGCAGGACGTTGCCCGGTTTGACGTCGCGGTGGACGACCCCGGCGGCGTGGGCGGCGGCCAGCCCCGCGGCGCACTGCCGGAGCACGGCGAGCGTGCGCTCCGGTGACAGCCGCCGCTCCCGGCGCAGCAGCGTCGACAGCGACTCGCCGCGGACGAGCTCCATCACCAGGTAGGCGAGGTGCTCGCCGCGGGGTGAGGCCGCGGGCAGCACCTCCCCGTAGTCGAAGAGCGTGGCGATGTGCGGGTGCACCAGGCCGGCCGAGTGCTGGGCCTCGGCGCGGAAGCGGGCGAGGAACGTGGCGTTGGCGGTGTACTCGCTGCGCAGCACCTTCACCGCGACGTCCCGGCCGAGCACCGTGTCGCGGGCCTGCCACACCTGGCCCATGCCCCCCGAGGCGATCGGGGTCAGCAGGTCGTAGCGCTGCCCGAGCAGCTGGCGATCAGGGAGCACCGGCCGATGGTCCCTGCTGCGCGGCATCGGTGTGTGACGGCTGGGGCGGGAGTCGCAGCCGGCACGGGAGTGCCCGGAACCGAGACCGTGGGCGGCCCGGCACGGTGCCGACCCGGGCTGCCCGGGGTGGTGCCGTGGTCAGCCGTTCCCGCCGTCGTCCTCCCCGCCGCCGCCGTTCCCGCCGCCGTTCCCGCCGCCGTTCCCGGGCTCGTCCTCGTCGGGTTCGTCCTCGTCGGCTTCGTCCTCGTCGGCCTGGTCCTCGTCGCCGCCGGTCGACGGCGTCGGGGTGGTGGTCGGGGTGGTCGGTGTGGTGCTCGGCCTGCTGGTCGGCGTGGAGGCCGCCGGCGGCGCGGTGGCGTACGCGACGGTCACCGTGCTGCCGGCGCGCAGCTCGCCGGTCGGGGACACCGAGACGACCTGGCCGGGGCTGACGTCGGCGGTCCGGCGGGGGACCAGCTCCACCGCCAGGCCCCGTTCGTTCAGCTCCGCCTGCACGTCGTCGACCGGCCGGCCGACGAGGTCGGCGGCGGCGACGGTGACGGTCTCCGGGGTCTGTGCCCCGGTCGTCTCCGGTGCGGAGGTGTCGGCTCCGGGGGTCGGCGAGGGAGAGGGGTCGGCGTCGCCGGTCGCGGAGCGGTCGGTGAACTGCACGACGCCGAAGACGAGCGCGGCCACGGCCAGCAGCGCCACGGCGGCGGCGACCAGCTGCCTGCGCCGCCGCGGTCCGGGGGCTGCCGCCGGGCGCGTGCCGCGGCCCGGTCCGTCGGGGCGGGCACCGGCGGTGGCCCCGGCCGGGCGGGCGCCGCCACCGGACCCGCCAGGGGGCACCGGGGCGGCGAACACCCGGGTGGCCGGCGTCGAGCGGGGCGTCGGCCCCGGGCCGGCCGGTGGCAGGACCGCCGTCTCGTCGGTGGTGGCGGTGGGCAGCACGGTGGTGCGGTCGGCGGCCGGTCCGGACAGCGGCCGGCCGGCGCGGACGTCGTCGACGGCGTCCCGGAAGGCGGCGCCGTCGGCGATGCGCTGCGCCGGGTCCTTGGCCGTCGCGGCCGCGATGAGCGCGCGGAGCGGCTCGGGGACGTCGCCCGGCAGCGGCGCCGGGGTGTCCCGGATCTGCATCAGCGCCACCTGCACCGAGCTCTCCGCGTCGAACGGCCGGTGCCCGGCGAGGCACTCGTAGCCGACGAGGCCCAGGGCGTAGACGTCGCTGGCCGGGGTGGCCCGCGAGCCCTGCGCCTGCTCGGGGGAGAGGTAGTGCGCCGTGCCGATGACCTGGCCGGTCTGGGTGAGGGACACGCTCGCCGCGGAGAGGGCAACGCCGAAGTCGGTGAGCTTGACCGTGCCGTCGGCACCGAGCAGCACGTTGCCGGGCTTCACGTCGCGGTGCACCACGCCGCCGGCGTGCGCGGCGGCCAGCCCGGCGGCGCACTGCCGGAGGACGTCGAGGGTGCGGTCGGGGTCGAGCCGGCCCCGGCGGTGCAGCAGCTGGGACAGCGACTCGCCGCGGACGAGCTCCATGACCAGGTAGGCCAGGTGCTCCTCGCCCGGGTGCTGAGGGACGACCTCGCCGTAGTCGAAGAGGGTGGCGATGTTGGGGTGCACCAGCCCGGCCGACAGCTGGGCCTCGCTGCGGAACCGGGCGAGGAACGTGGGGTCGCCGGTGAACTCGCTGCGCAGCACCTTCACCGCGACGTCCCGGTTCAGCACGGTGTCCCGCGCCTGCCACACCTGGCCCATGCCGCCGGTCGCGATCAGGGAGGTCAGCTGGTAGCGGCCGCCGATCAGCCGGCCCGTCGGTTGCACCCTGGCCCTCCCGTCGTCGTCCCTCGTGGTTCCCCGGTGGACGCCCTGACCGACGACCCTGCCACCCCGGGGGTGCGGGGGCAGGACCGGCGGGCGCTCAGCCGCCGGACCCGCGGTGCTCGGAGACGGTGATGGCGGCGTTGACCAGGGCCAGGTGGGACAGCGCCTGCGGGAGGTTGCCCAGCAGGTCGCCGGTGCGCGGGTCGAGCATCTCGGTGAGCAGGCCGACGTCGTTGGCGGCGCCCATGAGCTCCTCCATCAGGTCGACCGCCTCCTCCACCCGCCCGCACAGCGCCAGCGCGGAGACCATCCAGAACGAGCAGGCGAGGAAGGTGCCCTCGTCGGCGTCGGCCCCGCTGTACCGGTACAGGTGGGGGCCGTCGCCGAGTTCCTCGCGCAGCGCGTCCAGCGTGCGGCGCATCCGCTCGCCGCGGTCGAACCCGCTGATGGCGTGCAGCAGGATCGAGGCGTCCAGCTGCTCGCTTCCCGGGTACCAGACGTAGGCACCCCGCTCCTCGGACCAGGCGTGCTCGTCGATCCACCGCCGGATCCGCCCGGCCTCGCTGCGCCAGCGGGCGGGGTCGCCGGGGATGTGCCCGGACTCGGCCAGCTCCACCGCCCTGCTCAGCGCGACCCAGGCGCCGAGCTTGGAGGTCGTGTAGTGCCGGGCCTCGGGCAGCTCCCACATGCCCGAGTCGCGGCTCTGCCAGCGGTCGCAGGCCAGGTCGGCGATGCCGGCCAGCAGCCGGCCGGTCTCGGCGTCGAGCACGTTCCCGTTCTCCACGTAGAGGGAGACGATCGCGAACAGGTCGCCGTAGGGCCCCAGCTGGAGCTGCTGGATCGCGGTGTTGCCGCTGACCACCGGCCCGATGCCGCGCCAGCCGGGGACGTCCCGGAAGGCAGCCGGGCGGATCGGCTCGCCGGCCAGGGAGTAGCAGACCACCGGCTCCGGACCGTGTCGGCGGATGGTCGACAGCAGCCAGCCAGCTGATCGCGCCGTGGGTCTCCTCGCGCAGGCCGAAGCGGAACAGCGCGGTCAGCGCGTACGCCGAGTCGCGCACCCACGCGTACCGGTAGTCCCAGTTCTTCCCGCCGGCCAGCGACTCCGGCACCGAGGTGGTGGCCGCGGCGACCATCGCCCCGCTGGGGGCGTGGATCAGCAGCTTGAGCATCAGCGCGCTCCGCTGCACGGCGGTCTCCCACGGGCCGTCCCAGTCGAAGGTGCGGCACCAGGTGGCCCAGTTCCCCACGGTGCGGTCGATGCCCTCGTCGATCAGCTCCGCCGGGGGCAGGAACAGCGGCTCGTCCTCGGTGGCGACGACGGCGAGCAGGTGCCGCGAGCCGGGGGTGGTCGTGTAGCCGACCTCGATCCGCCGGTCCTCGACGACGTCGACCTCGTCGGGCGCCAGGGTGCGCACGGCCAGGGTCAGCGCCGCCACCCGCAGCACCGGACCGTTCGCCGTCGCGGAGACCCACGGCGCGGCCGTGTTCATGCAGGTGCCCGGCACCACGGCGGCGCGCATCCGCACCGAGCCGGTCAGCCCCTCGACCCGGCGGGCGAACTCCGCCCACGGCAGCCGGCCGGCCACCCCGGTGTTCATCGCGTCGGTGACCCGTACCGAGCCCGAGGCGGTGGTGAAGGTGGTGGTGAGCACGTTGGTGGAGGGGACGTACTCACGGCTGACGGTGAACTCCTCGACCGGGCACAGCTCGATGCACCCGCCGTTCTCCGCGTCGAGCAGCGCGCCGAAGACCGGTGCGGCGTCCATCGCCGGCAGCGGCAGCCAGTCGACCCGGCCGTCGCGGGCGACCAGCGCGATGGTGCGCCCGTCCCCGACGGCGGCGTAGGAGCGCAGGTCGGCGTAGCCGGCGGCGTCCCGCTCGTCGACGGCGCTCGGGTCACCGCCGGACCCGGCGCCGTCCCCACCCCAGTGCAGGTGCGGACGGCGCCGGGTCCGGTCGGCGGACGTCACGGCGTCGGCATCCCACCGTTGACGTGGAGGGTCGCGCCGGTCGTGTAGCTGGACTCCGGGGAGGCGAGGAACACGTAGGCCGGGCCGAGCTCGGCCGGCTGGCCGGCGCGGCCGAGCGGGGTCTCCTGGCCGAACTCCGGCAGCGCCTCGGTCGGCTGGCCGCCCGAGGCCTGCAGCGGCGTCCAGAACGGGCCGGGGGCCACCACGTTGACCCGGATCCCCTTCGGCGCGAGCTGCTGGGCCAGCGCCTTGCTCATCGTGTTGATGGCAGCCTTGGTGGTGGCGTAGTCGACCAGCCCGGGGGAGGGCTGGTAGGCCTGGATCGAGCTGGTGTTGATGATCGTGGCGCCGGCCGGCAGGTGCGGCAGCGCCTCCTGCACGATCCAGAACAGCGCGTAGACGTTGGTCTTGAACGTCGCGTCGAACTGCTCGCTGGTGACGTCGGCCAGGTCGTCGACGAAGGTCTGCTTGCCGGCGATGTTCGCCACGATGTCCAGCCCGCCCAGGGCCTCCAGCGCGGTGCGCACCAGCTGCCGGGCGGCGGTCTCCTCGGAGATGTCCGACGGGGCGAGCACCGCCTTCCGGCCGGCCTCCTCCACCAGCGCGGCGACCTGCTCGGCGTCGGCCTGCTCGCTGGGCAGGTAGTTCAGGACGACGTCGGCGCCCTCGCGGGCGAAGGCGATCGCCGCGGCCCGGCCGATGCCGGAGTCGGCGCCGGTGACCAGCGCCTTGCGGCCGGTGAGCCGCCCGGTGCCCCGGTAGCTGGTCTCGCCGTGGTCGGCGGTGGGTGCCAGGTCCTGGGCGAGGCCGGGGGCGTCCTGGCTCTGCTCGGGGAAGCCGTCGGTGCGGTACATGGTGGTCGGGTCGGCGAACGTGAACTGGTCGGGCACGGGTCTCCTCGCGGTCGGGGTGGTCGCAGCGGTGGTGCCCGGTCCGGTTGCGGGCGACACACCGCGTTGCCCGGCGGTCAGCGCCACGTCCACGGCGGCGGTTCGAGCAGCGGCCACACCGTGCCGGCGGCTGCCACGTGCAGGCTCCACGTGGCGTCGACACGGTCGGCGAGCCCCTCGTCCAGCGCGTCGGCCCACTCCCGGTCCGCGTCGGTCACCGTCGCGGGGCCGGGGCGGCACAACGCCACCGCCAGGTGCGTGAGGTCGTCGGTGGACTGACCGGTCACCGTCTCGTGCAGCGCCAGCAGGTGCGCCAGCGCCGGGGGCTCGGGCCGCACCGGCACGTCGTCCACCGGGAGGACCACCGGCAGCATCCGCCCACGGCCGTCGAACCAGGTGAGCCAGCAGCTGCGGGTGTCGAACCGGGGCGGCTCCAGCACCGTGGCCCAGCGGCGGGTCAGGTCGGCGGTCGAGCGGACGGGGAGCTGGGTCGGCGGCGTGCTCGGCGGTGTGGTCGGCATGCGTCCACCGTGGCTCCGCGCCCCGGCCGGGTGGCCGCCGTCCACAGGGCGTCGGCCACCCACAGCCGGCCGCTCGCCGGCGCCCGTGACGAGCCGCGATCTGCTACGCAACGGCGCCGTCCGGAAAGGGGTGTCGTGGCGGCGCTGGTCCTGGCAGGCTCCGCGCGACCGACCGGGCAGCCGGCCCGGGGGAGCCGGAGGTGGCGCAGTGCAGCGTGGATGGGCCAGCTACTCGCCGATGGGTGACCCGGTCGCGCCCGCGCCTCCGGACGGGCGCCCGCTCGAGCTCGCCGACCTCGGCAAGCTGGCCCGGCGCGGCGTGCGGGCGGTCACCCAGGCGGCCCGGGCCGACGACCGGGTCACCTTCGCCTCGCTGCTGGCCGGGCACCTGGGGGCGGGCACCGGTGGCGAGGTGGCCGAGGAGACCTGGCCCGGGTACGAGCACGTCAACGTGCAGGCCGGGCTGGACGCCTGGCTGGCGCAGCCGGGGCGCAGCAGCGAGGTGGTCGGCGTGCTGGGCTTCCGGCACCACCACTTCGGGCTGGCCGAGCTCATCGGGCACGCCGATCTCGGCCCGCACGGGCCGCGGCCGGGCACCGCCGCCACGGTCAACCTGCCGGCCGGGCCGGACGGCGCCACGCGCCCGTGCCTGCGCTGCGCCGTCGTCCTGGTGACCGAGGGCGACACCCGCACCGCCCTGCTGGTCCGCGGAGCCGAGCCGGAGAGCGGGCTGGCCCAGGTGTCGGTGCAGGCGCTGGGCGCCGACCCGGCCGCGGCCGCCGCCCTGCGTGGCATCCGGGCCGCCGCCGACGAGCACAACGTGTTCCGCCGGCAGGTGCTCTCCTTCGGCCAGGAGGTCTTCGGGCACGGGCAGACGCTGCTGCAGTTCCACCCCCGGCCCCGGCTGGCCGCCGACCAGCTGGTGCTCGACCCGGCGACGATGGCGGTGATCGACCGGCAGGTGGTCGACGTCGCCCGGCACAAGACCCGGCTGCTCGCCGCCGGCCAGCACCTCAAGCGCGGGCTGCTGCTCTACGGGCCGCCCGGGGTCGGCAAGACGCACACCGTGCGGTACCTGGTCGGGCGGCTGACCGACACCACCGTCGTCCAGCTGACCGGCAACGCGCTGCACCTGATCGCCGAGGCCTGCTCGGTGGCGCGGGCGTTGCAGCCGGCGATGGTCGTGGTCGAGGACGTCGACCTCATCGCCGAGGACCGCGGCCTGCACCCCGGCCAGCACCCGCTGCTGTTCCAGCTGCTCAACGAGATGGACGGGCTGGCCGAGGACGCCGACGTCGTCTTCCTGCTCACCACCAACCGCGCCGACCTGCTGGAGCCGGCGCTCGCCGCGCGGCCGGGCCGGGTCGACCAGGCGGTGGAGCTGACGCTGCCCGACCGGGCCGCCCGGCGAGCGCTGTTCGACCTCTACCGGGGTGACCTGGCGATGGACACCAGCGGGCTCGACGACGTCCTCGCCCGCACCGAGGGGGTCACCGCGTCGTTCCTCAAGGAGCTGATCCGCCGGGCCGCGCTCTTCGCCGCCGACCGGGTCGGGGAGGGGGCGATCGCGGTCTCCGCGGACGACCTGACCGCCGCCCTCGACGAGCTGCTGGACACCCGCAACGCGATGACCCGCACCCTGCTCGGCGCCGCCCCGGCCTCCTGACCCGCCACCTCCCGCCAGAATGGCCATTCTGGCGGGAGACGGGAGGCGGGGGAGGTCAGGCGGCGGGTGGGGCGCCGCGCAGCCGGACGACGGCGGCGCGGAAGTCCCGGCGGCCGAACAGCCGCCACGCGGTCCGCGCCGCGCGGGGCAGCCCCACCATCAGCCGGGCCCGGTCGCCGGCGCAGGCGTCCTCCAGGGCCAGGCCCAGCACGAGCATCTGCTCCCGGCCGGACAGCGGGTTGCCCGCGGCCCGGCTGATCGCCGCCCAGTCCGCGGAGGTGAGGTGGGCGGCCACCAGCGGCAGCAGGGCCCGCTCCTCGGCGGCGGTGTGCACGCCGACCGCGGCGGCCAGTCGGGTGCAGGCCCCGGCGAAGACCTCCTGGGCCCGGTCGCCGCCGGCGGCGGCCCACCCGCGGCCGGCGGTGGTCAGGTCCCGCAGCAGCTGGTCGATCAGCGTGGCCCGGGTGGACCAGGCGTGCACCTCGGCGCGGGCGTCCGCGCGCGCCTCGTCGGGGAGGCCGGTGAGCAGCAGCGGCCAGAGCAGGTCGCGCTCGGTGGCGTGGTGCTGCACGACGACGCGCGCGACCAGGTCGGCGTGGCCGGCCAGCTCGGCGGCGCGGGCGGTGTCGTCGGCCGGCGCCCAGGAGGTCAGCTCGGCGAGCAGCCGCAGCTCGCGGCGGGCGAGCCCGTGCAGCACGCGCTGGTAGGCGACGGCGGCGGTGCTCGGCAGGCGGGTGGGGTCGGGGGTCCGGGCGGCCGCAGGGCGGGGGAGGACCGCGGCGGTCATGGCGCACCTTCTCGCGCTCGGCGATGGTTCGGACGCCAGCACGGTAGGGCGGGCGGGCGCCCGCCGGACAGCCATTTCCGGGCCCGGCGGCGAAGATCAGCCCGAGGTCGGGGGGACACGCCGCCGGGGTCATCCCCAGGGTGGAGGGGTTCTCACCCGTCCGGGTCATCCAGCTCTCCCCGGTCCCGGTCGATACCAGCCAGGCAGTCCCCGTCCGGGACCTGCGCGGTCCCGACCAGGAGGCACCCGAATGGACCCCCAGCGAGCCGACGGGCGCGCCGTGCGCCGCCCCGCCGCGCCCCCGCGGCGCCGGACCGGACGACGGCTGCTCGCCGCCGGTGTGGCGGCGGTGCTCGGTTTCGGCGGGGCCGCGGCCATCGACCACCTGGCGCTGGCCGACGGGGTCGAGCCGCTGGCCGAGGCCGACGGCTGGGGAGGCGGGGACGGCCTCACCCGGTTCGTGCTGACCGGCGAGGGCGGGCCGGTGAGCGCCGCGACCCTCGAGGCCGTGTCCGCCGTCCAGGGTGTCGTGAACGTGCAGGTCCTGCACGACGGCTCCGGCTTCGTCGCCACCCAGGGGCTCGCCCCGGAGGCCCTGGAAGCCGTACCCGGGATCACCGGCGCAGAGCTCTCCCCGAGTGTTCCGGTGCTGGGCTCAGTGGACCCCTACTACGACCTGTACGGCTGGAACCTGGAGAACACCGGCGCGAACGCCTACCAGCAGACGGCCGTCCCCGGCATCGACATCGACGCATCCGCCGGGTGGGCGGCCGGCACCGGTCGCGGGATGGTGGTCGCCGTCCTGGACACCGGTTACGACTCCGACCACCCCGACCTGGCCGGGGCGCTGTGGACGAACCCCAGTGAGGTGTGCGGTTCCGTCGACACGGACGGCAACGGCAAGGCCGGGGACTGCCACGGCTGGAACTTCCACACCAACACCGCCGACGTGGACAACGGTGCGGGCGGCAGCCACGGCACCAGCGTCTCCGGCGTCGTTGCCGCCCGTGCCGGGAACGGTGTGGGGACCATCGGAGTCGCCCCGGACGTGCAGGTGATGCCCCTGGTGATCGGCTCGGAAGGGGGGGTGGACGCCATCCTCGGCGCCCAGGCCATCCGGTACGCCGTGGACCACGGTGCCGACGTGATCAACGCGAGCTGGGGTGGCGAGTTCTCCGGCGAGCCATTGACGCAACTCCGGTCTGCCATCGCCTACGCCGCCGCGAACGGTGTCCTCGTGGTGGCCGCCGCAGGCAACGACGCACTGGACCGGGACGTCGACATCCTGTACCCGGCGAGCCTGCCCGACAGCAACATCATCACGGTCGGCTCCCACACCGCCGCGGACACGGTCAGCGACTCCTCGGCGTACGGGGCGACGTCGGTGGACCTCTTCGCCCCCGGCAACAAGGTCGCCGTCGTGTGGAACGACGGGGGCTACAGGTTGTCGTCCGGCACCTCGATCGCCGCGCCGCACGTCGCCGCCGCGATCGCGCTGTACAAGGCCCAGATGCCCACTGCCTCCGCGGCCGAGATCAAGGCCGCGGTGCTCGAGGACGTGGTGCTGTCCCCGGCCTATGCAGGGCGCTCGGTGACGGGCGGGCGGCTGTCCCTGACCGAACTGGGGGCCACCGCCGACGACGTGCGGTTCTCCTTCACCGGCATGCGGACCACGCCGGGCACGGTCACCCCGCAGGTCGTCGTCGACGGCTCGACCCCGGCCGGCGCCTACAGCGTGCGCTTCGGGCTGGGCCTGGAGCACCAGGGCGAGGTCATGGCCGTCGCCGGGCACCCGGTCGACCTCGGCGGCACGGTGGCCACCACCGACGACAGCGGCGAGGTGGCCTTCGACCTGGGCACCCGCGCCAGCGCCGGGCCGCAGGTGCTGAGCCCGTCGACCGAGCTCGGCGCCGGGCGGTACGTGCTGACCGTGCAGCTCTACCGGGACGGTGCCGCGGCCGGGCGGCGGTACGCCGCGCCGCTGCTGGTCGCCACCGCCGCCGCCACCCCTCCGTCGGCCGCGCCGACCTCGGCGGCACCGACCTCGGCCGCCCCGACCTCCCAGGCTCCCGCGGACGGCCCGACGGCGCCGACGGCGACGCCGACCTCCGGGAGCACGGTCGCGCCGTCCCCCGGCGCGACGGCCGCCCCGACCTCGTCCGGCTCGGGGAGCTCCGGTGGCGCTGCCCCGTCGTCGTCGGCCTCGCCGATCGCGACGCCGACCGGCCAGGCGCCGGCGCCGACCGCTCCGCAGGTCACCTCGTCGCCCACCTCCTCGGCTCCGGCCGCCCCGACTTCCGGTGGCTCGGGCACGGCGGCGCCGACGCCGACCGGCTCGTCGGTCCCGACCGGCACCGCTGGGCCGACCGGCACCTCGACCGCGCCCCCGCCGGCCAGCAGCCCGACGTCCTCGGCCTCCGCGCCGTCGTCGCCGGCGGACGGCGGCAGCAAGGAGTACCCGCCGACCGGGCCGTTCGGGCTGACGTCGATCAGCCCGGCGCAGGTCAGCACCGACGGCGGCACGTCGGTGACCATCACCGGCACGGCGATCCCGACGGGTGCGATGGTCGTCGTCGGCGGCACCCAGTCGGCGGCGGTGACCAGTGCGTCGGCGACCCGGCTGGTGTTCACCGCACCCGGCCTGGTCGCGGGCACCTACGACGTCACCGTCTACGCCCCCGACCGCACCACCTCCGCCACGCTGTCCGCGGCGCTGACGGCGGTGGACCCCCAGTCCGGTGGGTCGGCGCCGACCTCGGCCGGCAGCACGCCGACCTCCACCGCGACGCCGACGTCGGTGGCGGCCCGGCCGACCGAGGTTGCCGGCCCGAACGGGATGCGGCTGGTGCGGTCCTCGCTGCTCGCGTCACTGGCGCCGCGGATCTGGCAGGTCAACTGCTCGTCGGCCTGCAGCGGGATGGCCGTCTGACGGACTCCCGCCGGCCCGCCCGTACCAGGGCGGGCCGGCGGTGACCCCCCTCCTGTGGCCACCGGGCAGGATCGGGGCATGCCCGCACCCGGTGACCCGCTGCAGCAGCTCGGCTTCCTGACCATCGGCCTGTTCGACGGCGCCGACCCCGGCCCCGGCCACGAGACGACGTTGCAGGTCATCGAGCTCGGGGAGCAGCTGGGCTTCGACAGCGCCTGGCTGCGCCACCGGCACCTGCAGTACGGCATCTCCTCACCGGTCGCCGTGCTCGCCGCGGCCACCCAGCGCACCTCCCGGATCGCGCTGGGCACCGCGGTGACCCCGCTGGGCTGGGAGAACCCGCTGCGGCTGGCCGAGGACCTGGCCACCGTCGACGTCCTGTCCGGCGGGCGGCTCAACCCCGGCGTCAGCGTCGGCCCGCCGATGCACTGGGACGACGTCAAGGCGGCGCTCTACCCGGACACCGCCGAGCTGGAGGACCTCTCCTACGAGCGGGTGTCCCGGCTGGTGCGCTTCCTCGCCGGCGAGCCGGCGTCGTCGTTCGCCGGCCGGGAGGGCATGGTCGAGGAGTGGTCGGACCGGGTGCAGCCGCACTCGCCCGGGCTGGCCTCGCGGGTCTGGTACGGCGGCGGGTCGCTGCGTTCGGCGCAGTGGGCGGGGGAGCAGGGGCTGCACTTCCTCACCTCGTCGGTGGTCAAGGCCGAGCAGACCGAGGACTTCGCTACCGAGCAGGCCGCGCAGGTGCAGGCGTTCCGGGCGGCCAACCCGGCGGGCCGGTTGTCGCAGGGGCTGGTGGTCATCCCCACCGACTCGGCGACGCCCGAGCAGCGGGCCAGGTACGCCGCCTACGTCGAGGCCCGGTTGCCGCGGACGGCGTCGCCGCAGGGGCCGGCGCGGATGATGTTCGCCCCCGACCTGATCGGGACCTCGGAGCAGATCGCCGAGCAGCTGTACGCGCACGCCGGGTTCCGCGAGGTGTCCGAGGTGGTGTTCGCGCTGCCGTTCAGCTTCGAGCCCGCCGACTACGTGCAGATCCTCACCGACACCGCCCAGCACCTCGGCCCGGCGCTGGGCTGGCGCCCGTCGTCCTGACCGACTGACCCCTGGCGCCGTGCGGGTTGAGCCGCGCCATCTGATGGTGAGCCGTGCCGTGGCACGGCTCACCATCAGGGCAGCCGGGTTGACCCGTCCGGGCAGCCGATCCGGTCGGGGTTCAGTCCGTCGGGTCGGCGATCCAGTGGCCGGTGTGCGAGAAGTCCTCGGTGGCCGGCCGCTGGCAGGCGGGGCAGGGGTCAGCGACCAGGTTGCCCTCCGCGCCCAGCCGCTGGCGCAGCCGGCGCATGGACCGGGCGCCGCCGGACAGGTCGGAGATCCAGCTGTCGAGCGCGTCCGCCTCGAGTGCGTGATCGATGGTGCTCATGCGGGGGTTCTCGGCGGCCGGCGCGCCGGGTGCGACCTCCTGCGGCACGGGTGGGCCGGATGAGCCGGATGTGACCGGGCAGCGGCGCAGGCCACAACGGCCGCCGCCGGCCGCGGCGGTACCGGACCGGTCGTGGGCGACCGATAGCGGGGAGGAGATCCCGGCGGAAGGAACCACCCAGTGCGCACCCGCACCCGTTTCGGCGACCGGCTGGCCGTGCTCGGCGGCGCCCGGCTCGACGTCCTGCGTGTCGCCCCCGGCGCCCGCGCCCGGCAGGTCGCCCTCGGCGGCGTGCTGGTGAGCACGGCCGCACTGGCCGCGCTGTCGGCGGCGTTCGCCGTCCACATGACCCTGGGCGCCTGGTGGGCCCTCGCGGCGGCGATCGGCCTCGGCTGGGGGCTGGTGATCCTCAACCTGGACCGGATGCTGCTCACCGGCATGTCCCACGACCCGTCCTGGAAGCGGAACGTGGCGATGGCGCTGCCGCGCGTGGCGCTCGCCCTGGTGCTGGGCACGGTCATCTCCACCCCGCTGACGCTGCAGGTGTTCAGCAAGGAGATCGACGCGACGGTCGTCACGATGCAGGCCGAGGCGGCGCAGGAGTTCAGCGCCGCACTGGACGCCGACGAGCGGTACGCGCAGATCCCCGTGTTGTCCGAGCGGATCGCCGAGTCGCAGGCGGTGCTCGCCGGTGGGCGCACCGCCGACCCGAACGCCGCCCCCACCGTCGTCGCCGCGCAGGCCGAGCGGGACACCAAGCGCGCCGCGTACGACGCCGCCGTCGCCCGGTACGACGAGCTGCAGGCCAAGGCGCAGTGCGAGCTGGACGGCACCTGCGGCTCCGGCCGCCCCGGCACCGGCGACGCCTACTTCTCCGCCGCGGCCGCCGCCGCCCAGCAGGCCACCGTGCGCGACCGCGCCAAGGCCGAGCTGGACGACGCCGACGCCGCGCTGCAGCAGACCCGGACGACGGCCGCCGAGGAGGCCGCCAGCGCCGACGCCCGCGGGATCGCGCTGGCCCGGACCGACCTGGCCGCCGACTCCGCGGAGCTCACCCGGCTGACCGATGCGCGCAACGCCGAGCAGGCCGCCTTCGACGCGGAGAACGGCGAGAGCGACGGCATCCTGGCCCGGCTGGAGGCGATGGACCGGCTCGGCGAGGAGCGGCCGATGATCGGCACCGCGCACCTGATGCTGTTCCTGCTGTTCCTCTGCATCGAGGTGCTGCCGGTGCTGGTCAAGGTGATGCTCAACTTCTCCCCGCCCAGCGCCTACGACCGGCTGCTGGAGGTGCGCGACGAGGAGGAGATCGAGGCGGAGAAGATCCGGGTGAACGGCCGGCAGCGGGCGCAGCGGGCCCGCGCCGACCTCGTCGTCGCCGCCGAGACCGACCGGATGGCGCGGGAGATCCTCGAGCGGGAGATGGCCCAGCGCGAGGAGGCGGCGCGCAAGGCCGCCCGCCGGCGCGCGCGCCGGCTGCCGCGGACCCTGCGGGCGATCTTCCCGGCCCGGGACGGCGCGCCGGCCGCCCCCGAGCTGATCGAGCCGACGCTGGACACCGGCGAGCTGGAGGCGCTGCTCACCGGCTCCTACGAGGCGGGGCTGTACGGGACGGGGTCCCGCAGCACGGACACGGCCGCGCAGGTGCCCGGCCCCCGGCCCGCAGCCGACGCCGTCCTCGCCGGAGCCGACGACAGCGACCGCTGACCCCAGCCCGCCAGAATGGCCATGATGGCGCCCTGCAGGGGCGCCATCATGGCCATTTCTGCTCACCGACGTGAGTGACGGCACCGCCCCGCTGCGTGCCGGGTCCGCCGGCGTCGGATAGACAGGCAGGCATGACCGAGGTGACGAGCTCCGATTCCAGCTGGCTGTCCCGGGAGGAGATGGACGCCGCCCGGGAACGGCTGCCGATCCTCTACGTCGACGCGGTGCCGGTGCGGGTCGACGACCACGGCGTCGTCACCTCGGTCGGGCTGCTGCTGCGCATCGGCGAGGACGGCCAGGTGAAGCGGGCGCTGGTGTCGGGCCGGGTGCTGTACCACGAGCGGGTCCGCTCGGCGCTGCTGCGGCACCTGGAGAAGGACCTCGGCCCGCTGGCGCTGCCGCGGGTGCCGGCCGCGCCGCAGCCGTTCACCATCGCCGAGTACTTCCCGACCCCCGGCGTCACCCCGTTCCACGACCCGCGGCAGCACGCGGTGTCGCTGGCCTACGTGGTGCCGGTGGAGGGTGACTGCGCCCCGCAGCAGGACGCGCTCGAGCTGACCTGGTTCAGCCCCGACGAGGTGCGCGAGCCCACGGTGCTCGCCGAGCTGGCCAACGGACAGAGCGCCCTGCTGACCCAGGCGCTGGCCCACCTCGGCGTCTGACCGCTGGCTCTGCGTGGCCGACTGACCACGCGGCGTCGATGTCCGCGCTCTCACGGGTTCGTGGCGGTCTCGGAACGACGGTGGACCCTTACCGGGCGGTCGTGGTGCCGTTCACCCTCCTGGCCATGACGTCAGCAGAGGTGGTCGGCAGCCGGGTCTCCCGTCGCGAGCGCGCCCGCCTCCTCGTGGTGCTCGACGGGGCCACGGGCGGTGCGGCAGAACTGGTCCGTGCGCTGCGGGACGCGGCCCGGCAGGAGGGCAGCGTGCTCGCCTGCACCGTCGTCTCCCCGCGGGCGGACGACGTCGAGCGCGAGCTCGCCCGGGCGGCACTGCAGGCGCAGGTGGCCCGGGCCGAGCAGCAGACCGGGGTGCGGGGGCGCACCGAGACGGCCCTGCTGGACCCGGCGGTGTTCGAGGCGCTCAGCGGGACGGCGCGCGGCGGGTCGCTCGTCGTCGTCCAGGAGCACCGCCGGCGGGTGCTGCGCTCGGCACCGTTGCGCACACCGACCTGACCCGGCGCGCCGTTTCCCGGGCGTGTCGCCCGGGCAGGTCCCGGTCCCCCGAGACAGAGGAGACCGGCCATGCCCACGTGGGCCGTCGTCGTCATCGTGATCGCAGCCGTCGTGCTGCTGGCGCTCGTCGCCTTCGCCGCGGCCCGCCGCAGCAAGGCGGCCAAGGCGCGGAAGGCCGACCAGGCGCGTGAGGCCCTGCGCGAGGCGCAGATCCGCCAGGCGCGCGCGGACCAGGAGCAGGCGCTCGCCGACGAGCAGCTGGCCCGCACCCGGCGGGAACGCGCCGAGGCCGAGGAGCGGCTGGCGCTGGCCGAGCGCGAGGCGCAGGAGCACGCCGGCCGCGCGAACGAGGACCGCTCCGCCGCCCAGCAGCTGCGCGCGAAGGCAGAGAAGCTGGCGCCGGGGCTGTCCGACCGGGACCTGCAGCGCACCGACGGCCGGCACCGGGCCGAGGAGGACCCCCAGGCCGACGGCGACCAGCAGGAGCATGGCGACCACCGGCCGAACGTGGTCGGGCAGCCGAACGTCACCCAGCCGGTCGCGCACGACGAGCGCACGGACCGGGCCACCCCCTCGGGTGGCGGCGCGACCCGCGCCTGATCCCGCCCCGAGCGCCCCGGCTCCCTCGCGGAGCCGGGGCGCTGCCGCCTGCGGGGCGCCCTCCCAGGGGAGGGTCAGGGCAGAACGACGACGGTCTTGGCGCGGGCGTGGCCGGTCTCGACGTGGCGGATCGCCTCGGGGACCTCCGCCAGCTCGTAGGTGCGGTCGACGACCGGGCGGACCGCTCCGGACTCGGCGAGCCCGGCCAGCGCCGTGAGCCGTTCGGTGGTCGGGGTCGCGGTGTAGGGGACGATCCGCTGGCGCAGGAGACGTCCGACGACGGCGCCGGTCGCGATGAGCCTGATGGGGCCGAGCAGGCTCCCGCCGTCCCACACACCGCCGCCGGCCAGGAGCAGGGTCCCGGTGCCGGTCAGCAGGCTGCGCAGGTCCCGCAGCCTCCGGTTGGCGACCAGGTCCAGCACGACGTCGTAGCGCTCGGGGCGCGCGGTGACGTCCTCCACGGTGTAGTCGACGACGTCCGCACCGAGCGAGCGCACCAGGTCGACGTTGCGGGTGCTGCAGACGCCGGTGACCTGGGCGCCGTACGCCCGGGCGATCTGCACGGCGAAGGTGCCCACCCCGCCGGCGGCCCCGTTCACCAGCACCCGCTGCCCGGGCGCCAGGCGTGCGTGGTCGCGGAGGCCCTCCAGGGCGGTGCACCCCGCCAGCGGCATGGCCGCCGCCTGCTCGAAGATCAGGCCGGCCGGCTTCGGTGCCACCTGACCGGCGGGCAGGCAGGCGAACTCCGCGAACGCGCCCTCGGCCGTCCCGGTCTCGCCGTACACCTCGTCGCCGGGCTGCACGTGCGTGACGTCGGCACCGACGGCCGCCACGACCCCGGCCACGTCGCGGCCGCGGATGCGGGCCTTCGGCCGGCGCAGCCCGAGGACGAGCCGGGCGATCCGTGGGTCACCGCGCATGACGTGCCAGTCGGCCGCGTTGACCGAGGCGGCGTGGACCCGGACCAGCACCTGGCCGGCAGCGGGGACAGGGGCGTCGACGTCCTGGAGCATGAGGGTGTCGGCGGATCCGTAGGTGTGCTGGGTGATCGCCTGCATGGCTGCGCCTCTCGGTGCGCGGGCTCCGGGGCGGTCCCGGCGCAGCCGACGTTAGGGCCGGGGCGCCCGGAGATCATCAGGGAGGACCCTGACCGGCACCCCGACTCCGGCGGAACCGGGCGGCGCCTGTGCGGATCAGGCGGGAACCGGCTCCGGCTCGCGGTGGCGGGACGTCGACGCGGTGTGGGCGACTCCGGCGGCCACCACGAGCCCCGCGGCGACGGCGGGGAGCAGGAGCCCGGTCGCCGACCCGAACCGGTCGACGACGAACCCGGCGACCGCCGATGCGAGAGCCTGGCCGACGACGACCGCGGAGCCCAGCATCGTCATGGTGGTCGCCGAACGGCCCACCGGGCTGAACCGGGCGGCGAGGCTGAACTGGCTGACCAGGGTCGGGCCGATGCCGCAGCCGAGCACCGCGAGGGCGAGCAGCAGCACCGGCACCGACCGGGCGGAGGCGAACAGGACGGCGGCGGCGAGCATCAGCGACCCGAACGCCAGCCACCGGGCCCGCAGGCTGAACCGGACCGGGAACGCCGCCGAGCCCAGGGCCAGCGCGGCCGAGCCGATGCCCATGACGCCGTAGAGCAGCCCGGCCCGGTCGCCGTTGCCGTCGTCGGCGAGGAAGCCGGTGAGGGAGGTGAGCGTGGCGCCGAAGAAGAGCCCGACGCCCAGCGTGCCGGCCACCACCGTGAGCAGCGGGAACCGGACCAGTTCCCGGGCGGGCGCCTGGGCGCCGGCCTGCCCGGAGGTGCCGATCTGCAGACGCCCGGTCGGGTGCAGGGCGAAGCCGGTGACGAAGACGAGGGTCAGCACCGCGGCGCCGGCGATCGCCAGCCAGGGCGCGACGGCGGTGGCGAGCAGCCCGACGAGGAACGGGCCGACGATGAAGACCGTCTCGTCGGCGGCCGACTCGTAGGCCATCGTCGAGTTGAGCACCTTCTCGCGCCGGTTCGGCGAGATCGCCCGCCGGATGATGGCGACCAGCCGGGTGCGGGACATCGGCGCGATCTGCGGCGCGGAGGCGCCGATCAGCACCGACAGCGCGAGCAGCGCGAAGGCCGGCAGGGTGCTGGCGACGACGAACGGGAACGCGCCGAGCAGGGTCGCGTTGACCAGGCCCACCGGGACCAGCACCCGGCGCTGGCCGAACCGGTCGGCGGCCGCGCCGAGCAGCGGACCGACGACGGCGGTGCCCAGGCCGGCGGCGGCGGAGTTCAGGCCACCGAGGGTGACCGAGCCGCGCTCGGCGACCACGAGGGTGAGCACGCCGACGGTGATCATCGCGTACGGCAGCCGCGCGATGAAGGCGAGCGGGAAGTAGGAGAACCCGGCCTGCTGGATGAGCTCGTTGCCGGTTGGGCGGGTGCGGAACATGACCTCTGCTGGCGGGATCGGGCGTGCCGCCTTGCTCCACCGGTGCGACCGGCCGCAGGTTGTTACACACGAGTTCCAGGAACTGCCCGACGATAACCGACGTCGTCCACTCGGCGGGGCAGTCGCTGGCGCGCGTCCCCCGGCCGGGTCAGCGTTCGCGGACGAGGAGCGGCTGGGAGACCTGGCCGATCTCACCGGAGGCGTCGGACAGCGTGCCGAGGCACAGGCCGATGCCGTCGGCGGCGATCGACGTCCGGCAGGACAGGTGCACCCACTCGCCGTCCGGCTCGCGGGTGAGGTGGGTGGTCATCCCCGGCGGGATGGAGAGCCAGCTGTCGATCGGCAGCTCCGCGGAGATGCCGTTGGCCGCGTCGGCAGCGATCAGCGTGCGGTCCGGGCCGGTGAGCTCCTGGTCGGCGATGAGCGGGACGCGGACCCGGGTCCAGACGTCGGCCGGGCCGGCCTGGTCGGGTGAGCCGGCGGTGTAGCGCCAGTCGAGCGCCTGCCCGTAGCCCCAGTCCGGGAGGTGGGGCAGGAACTGGTCGGACGCCTCGGGGACGGCGGGCGGCGGGCTGAGCTCGGTGACCACCGGCGGGGTCGGACCGGTCGCGATCGACCAGACCCGGGCGACGGCGACGGTGCGCCCCTCGACGGTCATCGTGGCCTCGGTGAGGGCGATCCGCCGGCCGGGGCGGACCGCGGAGACCTCGACGGTGAGCTCGCGGCGGGGGATGGCCCCGAAGAAGTCGACGCTGACCCGTGCCGCGCGGAGCCCCTCGCCGGTGACGCCAACCGCGAGGTGCGCCAGCAGCGCCGACGGCGGCCCGCCGTGCTGGGCACCGGTGTCCCAGGGGCTCTCGGTGGCCCGGGTGGGGGAGAAGCGGTTGTCGCCGAGCGGCAGGTAGAAGGCCTCGAAGTCCACGCCCGGCAGTCTCGCTGACGCGACGAGCGGGGGAGCACGGCCCCGGTGGTGTGGTCCGGGATCCCCCCCCGAACGGGGCACGACCTGTCCGGCAAGACTGCGGTCGAATCCGGTTGTGCACGATGAGATGTGCATGCGGATCAGCCGGATGGCGCCCGAGGTGGCCACGCCTCGCGTGGTCGCGCGCACCGCCGGGCTGCTGACCGCCCTGGGCGGGGTGGCAGCGGTGTTGCTGGTGCTGACCTCACCGGACTGGCTGCACCACTTCGCCCCTGGGCTCATCGCGCTCGCGCCGCTCACCACCGTGGCCGGGCTGGCGATCATGCGGTGGGGCAGCCGGGTGCCGCGGATCTTCTACCAGGTGCTGCTCGCCGCGGGCGTCGTCGGCATCGGGGTCTTCGCCGTGTCCGCCCCCACCGCCAGCGGTGCGGTGGCCGTGCTGGCGCTGATGGCCTTCGTCGCGATGGACTCCTTCCTCTTCTTCCCGCTGCTGTGGGCCGTCGGCTTCATCGGCGAGGTGCTGGTGATCGGCGCGCTGGTCGTCGCGCAGCGGGGGGATGTGGAGACCGGTCCGGCCACCGTCCTGGCGGTGCTGGTCATCGGCTCCGCCGGAGCGGTCGGCGTGCTGGCCAGCCGGGCCGCCAGCGCCGGTGAGGACGCGCTGACCGGGCTGGTGAACCGGCGCGGCTTCGACGAGCTGCTGGATGCCGCCGTTCGTACGGCGGTCCGCAGCGGCGAGCCGCTGTCGGCGGCGCTGTTCGACCTCGACCACTTCAAGGCGGTGAACGACACCCACGGGCACGCCGCCGGCGACGAGCTGCTGCGCTCGGTGGCCGCCACCTGGACCCCGCTGCTGCCGGCGGGTGCGGTGCTGGCCCGGCACGGTGGGGACGAGTTCGCGCTGCTGCTGCCGGGGCTGGACGGCGACGCGGCCCTGGCAGCCGTCGAGCGGATGCGGGCGGTCCTCCCGCGGGTGCGCACCTCGGTGGGCGTTGCCGCGCTCCAGCCGGGCGACTCACCGGCCGGGCTGATGCGGCGGGCGGACTCCGCCCTGTACCGGGTGAAGTCGCGCGGTCGCGGGTACGGGGAGCTGGATGCCGGTGGGCTCAGCCCGCTAGCCGGCGACCTCGCCGCGGCGCTGGCAGACCCGGTTGCCGGTGGATTGGCCGTGCACTTCCAGCCGATCGTCACCCTGGCCGACCGGTCGGTCATCGGCGTCGAGGCGCTGGTGCGCTGGACGCACGCCGGGCGCGGCCCGGTGTCGCCGGCGGAGTTTGTGCCGGTGGCCGAGCGTGAGGGGCTGATCGGCCCGCTGGGGGCGTTCGTCGCGGAGACGGCGTGCCGATCTGCCCGGGAGCTGCGCGAGAGGACCGGCCGGGACCTGTTCCTGACCGTCAACGTGTCCGGTCTGCAGTTGGACGACCCGGATTTTCCGCGCAGGGTGCTCGAGATGCTGGCGCGGACCGGCTGGCGGGCCGAGCGCACCGTGATCGAGGTGACCGAGAGCCTGGTCGAGGCGGAGTCGACCCGGTCGGTGGGCGCACTGCACGTGCTGCGCTCCCACGGCCTGCAGGTGGCGATCGACGACTTCGGCACCGGCTACTCGGCGCTGTCCCGGCTCGACACCCTGCCCGCCGACCACCTGAAGCTGGACAACTCCTTCATCTCGGCGATCACCACCTCCACCCGGCGGGCCCGGCTGCTGGGCAGCGCGGTGTCGCTGGCCGAGGCGCTCGAGCTGACGCTCGTCGCCGAGGGCGTGGAGACCGAGGAGCAGGCGCGGCTGCTGACCGAGCTGGGCTGCCCGCTGGCGCAGGGCTGGCTGTTCGGCCGGCCGCAGCCGGTCGAGGCGCTGATGGCCTCGCTGGTGCAGGCGCCCGCGGTCGCTTGACCGGAGACGCCCGCCAGCTGGTGCTCTGCTCACCCCGGGTGAGCAGAGCACCAGCTCCGTGACGTCAGGGACGCCGGAGGGCGGCGGCGGTCACGAGCGGTGGCCCTTCTCCGCCGCGCAGTGCGACGACGTGGGCCTCGGGACGCCGAGCGCTGGGTTCTTGTCGAAGGAGCCGACCGGCCCGAGGGTGAACCCGGAGTAGTCGGTGGGCATGACCGGCCAGTCCTCCGGGCGCGGGAAGTGCGTCAGCCCGAAGGTGTGCCACAGGACGACGTCGGTGTTCTCCACCGGGGCGTTGTCGGCGACGAACGCGGGCAGCCCGCCATCGCCGGGGTGCATGTTGACGAAGTCGCCGGCCGGGTACCGCTCGGCCGGGTCGTAGGCGGTCACCCACAGGCTCTTGGTCGAGAACGTCGCCCGCTTGTTGATCGAGGAGTCGTGCGGGTGAACGCGTTGCCGTAGGGGTTCTCCGGCGACGTCGGCACCCGGACGGCGTCCACCTCGTGCACCGTGTTCGCCACGCCGTCCACGGCCATGTCCAGCCGGGCGGAGAACAGGTGCTGGTGGAACGGCGCTGTACACGGCGACGTCACTGCGGGTGGCCGACATCGACCCGGACCTGCCGCTGCAGGACCCGAGCTGGTGGAGCGGCACCTGCACGCGACGGCGGCGGGGCGGCTGTTGCTGGCCGAGCAGCCCGAGTGGCGGGACCTGCTGCCGCCGTCCCGGCTGACCCGGTTCACGCCCGCGACGGTGACCCGGCCGGATCAGCTCGACGCCTGCCTGGCCGGCGTCCGTGCTGCTGGGTTCGCCACGCAGAGCGGGGAGCTGCACCGGGGAACGAGCTGCCTGGCGGTGCCGGTGCGCTCGGTCGAGGGCGAGCTGGTCGCCGGGGTGGTGGCCAGTTCGGGTGCCGGCCTGTCGGAGATGACCGGGGGGATCGAACGGTGCGCGCGTTCGCTCGCCCGGCTGCTCGCGTGAGTGGCTGGGCTGCGGCCGGCGGACGTCGGTCGAGGGGCTAGAAGACAGCGGTGCCGAGGTCGGCGAGGAGGACGTCCAGCACGGCCTCCTCGTGCACGGCCCGGCCGTGGTCGCGGAGGGCCGCCCGCAGGGACGGGTCCCACGGTGTCGGGACCTCGGGGCCGGTGAGCGGGACGCCTGCGCCGGCCGGCAGGGACGCCAGGTAGTCCTCGGCCCCCAGTCGCCAGGGCGTGGCACCGCGGGCCAGTACCCGCCCCGCGATGAGCAGCCCCGGCCAATCGAAGTCCCCGTGGTAACGCACGTGCGCGTCGTCGCCCAGCAGCCGTTCGACCAGCAGAGCGCCCGCCGCGGACGGGTTGCCCTGCAGGCAGACCAGCGGCCCGGGTGCCCCGCGGTCGGCAGCGGCCTGCACCACCTGCGGGTTCTCGCAGACGTGCAGCACCGATCCCGACGCGGCCCACGGGCCGTCCGCCGTCCGGAGCTCGCGGAGCGTCAGGTGGGTGGGCAGGCCCAGTTCGGCGCGCTCGCGCATCATGCCTGCCCACCGGTTCGTCCCGTGCGGCCGCCAGCCGAGCACGAGCACGGTCCCCGACACGTCGTCGGTGCGCACCGCCACGTGCGTCCACAGCCGGGCCCGTTCCTCGGCCGTCGCCGGCGCGGGTTCGCCGCGCTCGGCGGCCAGCCCCCGGTAGGCGATGGTGCCGGCGCGACGGCCGGCGTCGAGGGCGTGCGCGTCCCCGGCGACGAATGCGGCCAGCTCACCGAGCGTCCGTGCGGTGGGATCGCGCAGCACTCGGGCGACCGCCGCCACCGCGATCGGGAACGCGTCTTGGGATGCCGGGACCAGCAAGCCGTCGGCGCGCAGCCCGGCCGTCCACCGGGCCACCCATGGGTCGCTCAGCTCCGCGCTCGCGAGGGCCGCTTCCCACGCCTCCTCCGCCGCTCGCCGCACGTCGGAGGCCTCCCGCTTCTCCGCCGGCCGGTTCCGCAGTGGCCCGCCGAGCTCGACCACGACGTCCACCAGCGAGCAGGCTGCGGGGGAGCTGCGCAGGGCGGTGTCCAGGTCCGGCAGCGGAAGCCGTCGTCGTCCCGGACGCAGCCGGCGTCCGAGCACGCCGCCGAGCAGGTCCGCCGCCGTCTCGTCCAGCGGCACCTCGACGGTTCCGGCCGGTTCCAGCCCGGTCGCCTCCAACCGCCGGCGGACGACGGCCCACACCGGGGTCAGCGCCGGGGCGCGCAGCTCTGCCCACAGCGGGGCCGCGGGGCCGGTCACCGGAACCAGTGGCGGGTGGTGCCGTCCCAGTGCACCCGGGTGGTGATCGCCGGTGTGCCCTCGGCGCGGCGCACCTCGTAGACGTCGAGCGAGGGCATGCCCGGCCCGAAGCCCCACAGCGCGTGCCCGGTCATCACGACGTCCAGGTCGAGGATGACCAGTTGGGCCATGAGCTCGCCGATCGTGCGCTCGTCGACCTTGGCAAAGGCGTCGTCGAGGAGGATGAGCCGCAGCACCTCCGGGTCGGGCAGGCCGGCGTAGAACGCATCGGCCGCGGCGAACAGCGCCAGGTAGCTGACCACCCGGGTCTCACCCTGCGAGAGCCGGGCCCGGCGACTGATCCGCCGTCGCTCCCCGGCGCCGGGGCCGAGGATGTAGACCTCGACGGTGTGCCACGCGCGGTGGTCCAGCGCCGCGCGCAGCGCGGTGGCGTACCCCTGCGCGGGGTCGCTGCGCAGCTGCTCCTCGACCCGGCCGCGGAGGAGCTCGCTCAGCTCGGCGTTCGCGTCCGCCGAGCGGGCGGACGCCCGGGTGCGCACCAGCTCCTCGATGCGGGTCACCGCGCCGGTCACGTCCTCGGCCAACGGCCAGCGGATCTCCACGCCGATGCCGTGGCTGGTCCGGATGCCGGCCAGCCGCTCGTTCATCAGCTCCACCTGCCGGGTCGACCACAGCAGCTGCTGCCGCAGCTCGTCGGCGACCGAGCCGAGCACGAACGTGGTGAAGATCCGCTGCTCCCGCTCGGTCAGCGCGACCCGGCCGAGGTCGCGGCGGCGCACCAGCTCGGCCACCGCGGCGGACAGCGTGCGCCGGCCGGTCGCCTCGGCGACCTCCACGAGGTTGACCCCCTCGACCACCGAGGTGACCAGGTCGTAGTCGGCCGGGTCCCGGCTCTTCTCCAGCGCGAGCAGCGCCTTCTGGAAGCCGTCGGGGTCGGGCTCCGGCAGCGGGTCGGGCAGTGCGGCGAGCAGAACGCCGACCAGCGACCCGGTGGTGGGGAGGGCGTCGACCCCGGCCGCCTCGGCGAGCCCCGGCAGCTCGACCCTCCGGCGCAGCACCTCCTCAGCGCTCCCGGCCGTGGCGCGTGCGGCCAGTGCCGCGGCCGCGGCCGTCTCCGCGTCGGCCTCCGCCTTGCTGCGTGCGGAATGGGTGGCCAGCCGGGTGCCGTCCGCTGCCTTCGCTGCGGTGCGTGCCTCGGTCACCGCGCGCTCGGCGGCCCGCAGCTCGGCCCGGGCGGTGTCGGCGTCGAGCCCGGCGGCGAGCTCGGCGGCGGCCAGCGCGGTGGCCGCCTCGTGCCAGACGGCACGGACCTGCTCGGCGACGTCCTCGGCCTCGCGTCGCTGCTCCTGCGCCCGCTCGGCCGCCCCCTGGGCATCGGTGATCCGGGCGAGCGCACGGCGGAGGTCCCCGAGGGCCGTCGCCGCCGCCTCGGCCGCGGTGACGGTCTGCCCGGCGCGGTCGCGCGCCGTGCTCAGCGCCGCCTCGTCCGCGGCCAGGCCGAGACGGGCGCAGGCCTCGACATGTCGCCGCCGGGCGACGTCGTGCGCCGCGCGCAGCTCGGCGGCGGTGCGGGCCAGTCGCGTGGCGGTCGCCGACTCGCGTGCCAGCTCCTGCTCGGCACTGCGCCGGGCCGCGGCGGCCTCCCGGACGGCGCCGGCCCGGGGGGCGGTCTGCACGTACCCGTCGAGTGCGGTGAGCTCGGCGGCCACCCCGGTGAGCCGGGTGTCGAGCGTCGTGACGGCGGTGTCGACGTCGCGCAGCTCCGCTTCGACGGTCTCGATCTGCTCCGCGCGGTGCCGGGCCCGGGCGGTGGCGCCGATGTGCCGGGCGTGCGGCACGGTGTGCCGGCCGGTGAGGACGCCGAGCCGGAAGGACCCGTCGGTGTCCAGCCAGCACTCGCCGGCCCGGTCCGCCCAGCCGATCCGCGCGAGGACCGCGGCCACGTGCCCGCCGTCGACGCCGGAGCCGGGATCGGGCACCAGCACCTCGGACAGCGGCCGGGCAACCCGTTCACCGGCGGCGCTGACCAACAGTTCCCCGGTGCCGGGCGTCGTCGCCCCGGCTGGCGCGAGGACGGCGGTGAGCAGCCCCGAACCGATCAGCGCGGCCTCGACGCCGGCCTGCTCCCCGGGCCCCACCCCGGCGGCGAAGTCGACGGCGCGCCACAGCGGGGTGCCCGGCTGGGACGCAGTCCAGCCCGGCCGCTCCGGCTCCGGGTCACGGGCGGCCCGCAGGCCCGCCAGCCGATCGGTGAGCTGCGCCCGGCGCTCGCGCAGCGCGCGGCGTTCCTGCTCCGCCTCGGCACGCTCGGTGACCAGTCGCGCCACGGCGCCGCGGGCGGCCTCATCGGCGGCCCGGTCCAGCCGGTCCAGCGCTGCCTCGTCGACGAGGTCCGGCTCGACGTGCTCCGGCTCGTCGGCACGGGCCAGCAGGGCACCCACCGCGGTGCTCGCCCAGTCGACGTCGCCCAGCCGGCGGGCGGTCTCCCGAGCGCCCACCCAGGTGCGCCAGCGGTCGCGCAGGTCCGTTCCAGCGGCCACCTCTGCCTCGACCGCGGCGTCCCGCCGGCCCGCGCTCTCGCGCTCCCGGTCCGCCGCCTCGTCCCGCCGCTGCTCGGCCCGCAGCACGCCGGTCTCCTCGGTGGCGAGCCGGCGCTGTTCGGTGAGCCGGGCGGTGGTGAGCGCCTGCCGGTCGGCGGCGGCCTGGCGGACGGTGCCGGCTGCCGTGCGCAGCGCCGCCAGGTCGGCGTCGCCGAGGTCGACGGTGGCTCGCGCCGGCCGGGTGAGGGGCTGCGGATCGCCGTCCGGGCGGCTGCGCACCGGCTCGGTGGCGCCGGGCACGTCGACGAGACGAGCCACCAGTTCGGCCGGGAGCGTGCTGGGCACCCCGGCAGCCCCGGACTGCTCGGCCAGGGCAGCCAGCCGGGCCGACACCCGGGTGCTCACCTCGGTGGTGTCGGTGGCCTCGCGGGCGACACGCTCGGCCGCCTCCGCCTCGGCACGCCGCGCTGCCTCCGCCCGGTCGGCGGCGCTCTCGGCGGTGCCCCGCTGCGCGGCGACGGTGCGCGCCCGTTCCAGGAGGTCACGGTGCTCGGCGGAGTCCTGCAGCCCGCGCAGCGTCGCCTGCACCTCGGCGAGGTGTTCCTGGGCCTCGGTGTGGACGGCGGCCGCGGCGGCCGCCGCCGCGTCCGCGTCGGTGTACGCCCGACGTGCTGTGGCCTCGGCCCGGTCGGCCCGTGCCGAATCGCGGACGGCGGTGCGCGCCCGGCCGGTGGCGGCGGCCAGCTCGCCCTGGGCATAGCGGCGGTAGACGGTGAGGAAGCGCTCGAGGTCGGTGACGCCCCGCTCGAGCCGCTCCTGCAACGCCCGGGTCTCGGAGATCTCGTCGAGCTTGGCGCCGGCGGCGTCCAGGGTGGCCTGGGACAGCGGCGGGAGGGCATCGGAGAGCAGGGCGGGCAGCCGGCCCTCGTCGATCCGGTTGCCCACGTCGGGGGAGCGCAGGGTGTGCAGCAGCTGGGTCAGGCCGTCGAAGCGCTCCTCGGCACGGGCGTCGACCAGTCCGAACACCAGCCGGCGGACCCGCTCCCGGTGGACGTCGGGGGAGTCGGTGAGCTGTTCGGTGCCGATCAGTCGGCCGAGGTCCTCGCGGGAGAGGGCGTGCCGGTCGGCGTCCAGGAGGGGCAGGTCGTGCCCGACCCGGCGCTCGGTGGTGAACCAGTGCACCCGGACGGCGCCGGTCGACGACGACCAGCGCAGGTGCGCGCCCAGTGTCAGGTGGCGCTCCGGCTCCGCGGTGCCGTCGGTGTGCGCCAGCTCCAGCCAGAGGTAGCCCACCCGGTTGCCGCCCTCGGGGCCACCGACCCGCATCAGCCGGTCCAGGCTCACCTGACCGGATCCGCTGGAGTCCATCCGGCGGCGGTCGGCGTCCAGCAGGAAGGGCAGCAGCAGCTCCAGGGCACGGGACTTCCCCGAGCCGTTGGTGCCGCGCAGCACCATGCGCCCGCCCGGCAGCTGGAACTCGGCGTCCCAGTAGTGCCAGACGTTCTGGATGCCGGCCCGGTGCAGCCGCCAGCGCACGGTGCCGGTCACGGCGTCCCTCCCATGTCGAACAGCCCAGGATCCTCGGTCGGCGGCAGGGTGCTGGCGCGCGGTGCGGCGCGGTGGTGGGTCACCTCGGCCCGGTAGCGGGCCGCGACGGCGTGCACCCGGACCCCGTCCTCGACCACGGTCACGAGCGACAGCGACGACAGCAGGTCGATCACCTCGGCGCGCAGCGCAGCGGGATCCTCCCGCAGCCGCCGCTCCCAGCCGCGGCCGTAGCGGGTGAGCAGACCGGCCAGCGCCGCGTCGACCGCCGGCCAGGGCACCGGGACCCAGGGCGGGTGGGCCCCGGTGGCGTCCCGCAGTTCGGGGTCGGGCATGTGCTCGATCGCCAGGTGCTCGACCAGCAGCAGAGCCGCCTGCCGGACGGTTCCCGTGCCGGGGAAGGTGAGGTCGGTGAGCGAGGCGTCGGGGTCGTGCGCGAGCACGCCCTCGGCGCGCGTCTCGAGCACCAGCCCGAAGTGCTCGTCGAGCTGACGGCCGGTCTCCCGGCGCTCGCGGGAGAGCACGTCGGCGGTCTCGGCGTCCAGGGCAGCACGGGGGACCACGGGGTGCTCGACCAGCAGCCGGCGCAGCCGGCGGCGCGGCTGGTCGTCGGCGGCCGGTGCGAGCAGCGTCGCGGTGTCCGAGCCGGGAGGCAGCGGGCCGGTGAGCAGGTAGGGCAGCAGCGGGCGGTGCACGGTGAGCAGCGCCTCGTCCTGCCGCTCGGCCCAGCCGGAGGTGCTGCCGTCGGTCTCGGTGAGCACGCCCCAGCGCACCAGCAGGTCCAGCGCGGCCACCAGCGACCGGCGCTCGGCGAGCGTGTCGGGGATGTCCAGCCCGAGCCCCGCGGCGTCCGCCCGCACCTGCTCGATCAGCGTCGACAGCAGCACCTGCTCACCGGAGGACGGTGTGAGCAGGGCGGCGCCGACCAGGCACAGGTGCACGTAGCTCCGGGCCGGAAAGGGCTGCCGGTCGGCGCGGCGGGCCGGCCGGGCCGGGAAGCCGGGGTCGGGTGGTGCCTTGAGCAGCCGGGCGAAGGTCGACTCGACCACGAGGGTGTAGCCGAGCTGGGTGGCGAACATGGCCCGCAGGGCCGGCCCGTGCCGGCGCACCAGCCGCATGGTGTCGGGGTGCCGGTCGGCGGTGAGCACGGGCGTGAGCAGCAGCGCGCGAGCGGCGATCCGGCGCTCGGCGGCATCGTGCGCAGAGGTGGTGACGGCGGTGGTCATGCCTGGTCCTGCCCTCGCACCGACAGCGCCAGCCCGTGCACGGTCGTCCGCCCGTCGACGGAGTCGATGACCGTGTCCGCGCCGGGCTCGACGACCAGCGTGAGGCCCAGGTCCACGTCCGACCGCTCCGCCGGCTCCGCGAGGAGCTGGTCGCCGGCGATCACCGCGGCCAACTGGTCGAGCAGCAGGTCCCGCGCGGCGGGGGAGAGCCGCGCGCCGTGCAGCCGGCCGGCCGCGGACAGCTCGGCGGCGGCGGCCCGCAGCGCGGCGGCCTCGGCCTCCGCCTCGGCCAGCAGCCGTGCCCGGTCCAGGCCGGGATCGGGCACCCGGGCCGACCGGCCGCGGGCGGTCCGGTCACCCTGCTCGCGGACCGACACCGGGACGTCGACCGGCGGCGCGTCCCACCACGAGAGGGTCGGCGGGATGCGGCCGTCGTCGTCCTCGGGGCCGAGCGCGAGGTGCCGGGCGGGTGCGGCGCCGAAGGTCGCGGCCCAGACCCGGTGTGCGGTCTCGTCGTCCGGGCAGCCGTCGAAGACCGCAGCCAGCCGCAGCAGGTCGTCGCGGCGGGAGAGGCCGGTGCCCGCGGCGGAGACCATCCGCTTGGCGTTGGTGAGCAGCTGGCCGAGGGCCTGCTCGGCGGCGGCGCGCAGCCGCTCGGGCCCCGACCGCTCCTGACCGGCGGTGAACCAGCCGGCGAACTCGGCCCAGTCGCGTTCGGTGCGCCCGGGCAGCCGCTCGACGAGGGTGCCGCTGCCCAGACCGGGCAGGCCGGCGAGCTGGGTCACGATCCCGGGCACGTGCGGCTGCAGCTCGGCGAGCCGCTCGACGACCAGCGGCGCGTGCCGGCCGACGTCGGAGCCGAGCAGGTCGACGTAGTCCAGCAGCACGCCCTTGAAGGTCGCGTACTCCTCGCCGGCCAGGTCGTAGCGGCTGAGCACCGTGGCCAGGTAGGCGTAGAAGTCGGCCAGGCTGTCGAGGAAGACCCGCTGGTTGCCGAAGAGCGTGGTGACCTCGGCGGCGAGCCGCTCGGCGTCGGGAGGGTCCGCCGTGGCCAGGTCACGGATGAGTGCGAGCCGGTCGGCGGTGCCGGCGAGCAGCTCCCGGGCCACCTCACGGGCGCCCTCGGTGGTGGCCATCAGCTCTTCGACCTGGCGATGCACCCGGCCACCGAGCTTGGATATCTGGTACCGGGTGCGGGCGCGCTGCCAGTCGGCGATGGTGCGCACCCGGGCGTCGCGGACCGAGCGCACCAGGTTGCCCCAGCGGACCAGGGCGTCGCAGCGGTCCTCGACGGTGTCGACGTCGAGCCGTGCGGTGGTGCCGGTCTGCTCGGCCAGCCGTTCGGCGATCTCGGCGGCGGACAGGTCGATGAGCAGTCCGGAGCTGAACAGCCGCATGATCGCCAGGTAGTCGCCGGTGTGCTCCGCACCGCCGACGTAGCGGTACAGGTCGAGCCGGCGGTCGTCAGGCTCCGCGGTGCCGGCGGCCAGGTCCTCAGTCATCGTCGGTCCATGATGGCCGAGGGGGGTGACGGGACGGGAGGCCGCGCGGGCGTCGTCACCCATCAGCTTGACCCGGATCACGATCACGGGAAGGCGTCAGGACCTCGCCGTCAAGAACGTCACCGCGAGCCGGGGCGATCCGGTGGTCAACGGGGTCGTGGCAAGTCGTCCAGGTCGAAGGCTGCGTGCAGCGCAGCGGTGAGCAGCGGCTCCTGTTCCGGCAGCAGTCGGCCGATCTGCCGACCGAGCGCCGACTTGGGGATCGTGACGACGTTGTCGCAGCTGATGACGCTGGGGTGGTCGAGTCCGTTGTCCGGGCCGACCGGTACCTCGGTGGAGAGGCCTCGAACGGTGGTCGTGATCGGTGCGACCGTGACCCGTGCCAGGTGCGGACGGACCAGCTCGCGCGTCAGGACCAGCACCGGCCGGGTCTTGTCCAGCTGGGCGAGATGAACGGGACGCATCAGGCCAGGTCGTCCAGCGGTGTGCGGACGACGTGCGCGGCGAGGTCGTCGAACTCGTCGTCGTGACCGCCCGCGGTCAGGATGGCGGCATCTCGCGCAGCCACCTCGCGACGGCGCTCCCGTTCGAGGGCTCGGCTGACCACGGCGGCCCGGGACGCAGCCTTGCCCTCGGCAACGAGTTGATCGACGAAGCGGACGAGATCCTCGGGGAGTCGAACGGCGATCTGGGTGCTCACCCCGAAACGGTACCTCGATGGGATGCACGTCGGGATCGGCTGAATGATCGTCGAACGGAGCGGGCGGGGCTGGTCGTTCGGCCAGCTGTGTCGGACGTGGGGATGGTCGGGCTCCCTTGTGGATGCGCACCATGACGCGCCCGGGAGGTCACGCAGTGGGCCCGTCGTGCCACCGGCGGACGGCGGCGAGGAGGGTGGGCGCCCATCGGTCGACCGCCTTCAGCGACCCGTCGGTGAGTTCCGGTCGCAGGCCGCGCTCGCCGTGGCCGTACCGGATGAGGTCGCGCAGCAGCTCGGGGGCGCGGTCGAGGTCGAACTCGTCGGGGTCGAGGTCGTGCAGTTCCCGGTCGAGCAACTGGCGGACGTGGCGCGGCGCTCACAGGAGCGGGTCACCCACGCCGTTGCTCAGGCCGCTGGCGAGGACCCGCTCGACCAGCAGCGGGAGTGCGCCCCGCGTCCACGGGCGGCCCCACGGTGAGCCCAGGAAGCGCGTGGTGAGCTCGTCGGTGTCGACGTCCTCGAGCCATCCGGGCACGGTGGCGTCACCCCCGTCGGGGAGGCGGGACAACATCCACCGCACGAGGCAGCGCTGACTCCGCCACTGCGGGCGGGTCCTCAGGGCCTCGTCGAGGTCCACCCCGGTGAACGCAGCGGTGAGCCGGGCGCGGGCGTCGGCCGCGCTGATGTCGCGGACACGGAGGTCCGGGTCGTCATCCGCTCTCGACGACCGCAGCACTCTGTCGACCGAGTGCTCGAACAGTGCGCCGTCGACCGCTCGGGCGCCCAGCTCGTTGTCGACGCGGACGGCGGCGGTGAGGGGGTGCCCGCTCGGGAGGGTGACGCCGAGGACGACGTCGTCGGCCTTGCGGAAGGGGCCGATCAGCTCGACCGCCCGGTCGGCCGGGGCAGCGAGGTGCAGGTCGGCGAGCCAGCGCGGCACGGTGTGCCCACGGTCGGCGATGTCCCGGCGGACCCACCGGCGTAGGCCCGAGTCGTCGGCCAGCGTGGCGATGGCGAGCGCGCCGGCCGACGTCTCGGGGCGGTCCCAGGCCACGAGGTGGCGGACGGCCTCTGCGGTCTTCTCCGGAGCGACGTCGGGCTGGCTGGTGAAGTCGAGCATCATCGACGCCATACCGAGCAACGTCCCAGGCCTGCTCGAGTCGAGACCCTCGCTCAGTCCTCGACTCAGGGTCTCTCGAATCTGTGCGCGAAGCTGATCAACGCTCGGGGCGCTGGTGGGCTGGGCCGTCGTCGTCATGATTCGAACACTAGTTCGATGGACTGACGGGAATGCCTGCTCAGGAGTGGCCGCGCTGCGGCCGTTTGCGGCCCCTCGGGCAGCCGGCCACGACGGTGATCGCGTATCCGCCTTCAGGACCCGGGCCACGACCGCCGGGTGAGGAGCGGAACGGCGGTCTGCCCGTCGTGGAGGTGCAGGCTGCAGTCGATGCCGTCGCGCCCGCGCACGATCGACTCGATCGCGGCACACCAGGCGGCGTCGTCCGGAGTGGGCGTTGCGGGCCCGGGCCGCTCCAGGCACATCGCCAGGTGCAGATCCGCCCGGTCGACGTGTTCAGCGTCGATCACGACCGCGTGCAGGTCGGCGAGGGCGCCGATCACCACCCGGTCGGGCTCGGCCGGGAGCTCCTCGACCGGGATGAGCAGGTGGACCATCGTGCCGTCGCTGCGCAGCCAGGCGAGGAACAGTCGGCGTTGGGACGGCGGCCCGTCGAGGTGCAGCAGGTCGCGCCACCGTTCGGTGAGCTCGGCGTCGCTGGTCACCGGGATGTCGGGGTGCGGTCGGGTCTCCATGGTCGAGGACTCTGCCGTGCACCGGCGAATCGCCGCTGGCGTCGTCCACAGGCCCATCGGCTCGTGCCGTTGACTGGCGGCATGGACGACGTCACCGCCGCACTTCGCTCGGAGCCGGCCTCCCTGGAGCAGGTCCGGGTGGAACTGCCTGCGGTGCCCGGGCTGTACGCCTGGTGGGGGCGGTTCGGTGCGCTACCCGGCATCTCCGGTCCGCGGCACGAGACCGCTGAGCTGCAGCTGCTGTACGGGTCCGGTCCCCAGCCCGCGAACGGCTCGCTCCGCCACTGTGGCTCGCTGAGCGGTGTCGCGGGACATGCCCAGCGGGCGGGTGGTGACCAGGTCAGGGGCGTACTGCCGGTACGAGCCGAACTGCCGGTCGGACCGAGGGACCATGCTGAGGTCCGAGTGCTCCCACTCCGCATCGAGCCAGGTCGCCATGCGAACAACCTTTCACAACCGAGCCCGCTGTTAAAGCATCACCTGCAATCCTTTGATGCTCGTCGAGGTCATGAAGAGTTGGCTCCGAGCACCAGGACGAACTGGTCCCAGGATCGCCCTCTCTCAGCGTGACGGTCAGCGTCGGACGACCGCCGTGCCGATCGTCTTGGTCGGGAAGCCCAGCGTCTGCACGACCGTGGAGATCCCAGCGTTGGCGGCGCCGGCCACCACCACGATGACGTCGTCCGGGGTGCGCAGCGTCGTCACCAGGTCGTCGTCCGGGATCTGCCCGATGTCGGACGCCTTCGCCTCGTCGAAGGCCGCGGCGCCCGGGTGGTTGGAGAAGACGGTGGTCGACTCGCCCCGGCCGGCGGCGCGCAGGGCACCCGCCGTCCGGCCGCTGTGCTCGGCCAGGTACTCGCGGACGTCCTGCTTGCTCATCCCGTGCTTCGCCAGCAGTTGCGCGTGCTCGGGGCCGATGACGACGCCGACCCGGCGGAACCGGCGGGTCATCGACCCGATCCGGCCGCAGGTGTCGGCGATGTCGTTGAGCACGGCCTTCGGGTCGCCGGTGTTGCGGTTGTCGACGTGCTCGGTGCTGCGGGCGTGCAGCACCGACACGGTGCTCACGCCGGCGTCGTGGCCAAGGGTCTCCGACAGCGGCTCCCAGGGGCTGTCCTCCTCGTTCTCCGCGATGCAGAGGGAGAATTTGCCCGCCCAGCCCTGGGTGGCCTGGTCGAGCTCGTGCGGGCGGATGCCGTAGGCGTTCATGATGATCAGCCGCATCGCCCGGCCGACCGTGGCGTTGGCCCGGAACCCCGGCCCGAACACGTTGCCCTTGCTGTTGAAGCCGAGCTCGGTGCGCACCGGCCCGTTGACGACGAGCAGCGGGCCACCGCCGGTGGTGCTCTGCCAGCCGCCGAGGCCCGGCCAGCCCTCGTCGACCGCCGCTTCGAGCGCGGCCAGGACGACGGGGAAGTGCTCGGGGAGGCAGCCGGCCATGGCGGCGTTGATCGCCGCGGCCTGGACGGTGCAGCCGCGCTTGACCTGCGTCATCGTCCAGACGACCTCGGACGGCGAGCGGTCGGTGTGCTCGAGGAAGCGGTGCACCAGGCTCGGGATCGGCGGGACGACGGGGAGGCCGTCGGTCCAGCCGTTGGTGTGGCACTCCTCGATCGCGGCGATGAAGTCCTCGGGGGTGAGGCCGGTCTGCTGCTCGGTCACGAGACCTCCCCGCGCAGGATCGCCATCACCTGCGGTGCTGCCAGTTGGGCGTGCTTCGCGATGCCGTCGGCGTCCAGGCTGCTCACCGGGTGGGGGACGACGGCGAAGGTGTAGCCGGGTGCGCCCTGGATGCGCGCCATGGCGTCGGCGCTCGCCTTGAGTGCGTCGGTGCAGATCGCTGCCGACGGGATTCCGCGCTTCTCCATCAGGATGACGTCGGCCACACTGGCCGCGCTGCAGCTGCCCTAATCACCGACCGCTTCGATGACGAGGTCGCACTCGGCCGCGATGGCGTCGAGCGTCTCGTCGGGCGCCGGCCAGGTGGCGGGCACGGTCTTCCAGATGACCTCGGACGGCGCCAGCTCCGGCTCGACGAGCGCGAAGACCGCCTCCAGCAGCTCGCGGGCGTTGTGCTTGCCGTTGTCCATCAGGACCAGGCGCTTGCCCCGCAGGTCGGCCGGCCGGTCGGCGAGCAGCACCGACCCGCCCTCGACCGCGGCCTGCTCGGTCGGGTCCATCAGTTCAAAGCCCACAGCCATGTCCGCTCCCTCGTATCGTGGTGCGGTCACGCTAGGCAGTGGCCCCGGGCAGCGCAGGACCTCATCCCGGGTGGTGGAAGAACCCATGCCGGGTCAGGCAGGGCCGAGGTCCGGCTGTCGACCCGTCGTGTGCGGCGTCTATACGGCGTGCTTGATGTCGACAGCAACGACGCAAGCGGTGAAGGACGGCGGGGGACTGCTAGGGCGATGGTCTCGCCGACCCGGCTGACAACGGCGCTGGTGACGGCGAGGAAACGGCTGGTTCGACGACGACGGCGGAGCCGAACTCCTGGTGGTCGCTGAGTGGCCGAACGGGCTGAACTGGGCGGCAAGGACTATCGGCTGACTAGGGTGGGCCGAATGCCGCAGCTGAGGACGGCGAGCGTGATGACCCTGATGCCGCTCGATCCTCGGGCTGCGGCCATCGAGCTGTACCCGGCCGATGTCACAGGTCGTCGGACCGCTTCAGCCGCTGGCTCAAGCGGCTTCGGCGGTGCGAACGAGTGTGCTGACCGCTAGAGGCTCTTGAAATACTCCTGCTCGGTGAGATCGGACGCGGCGATCATTTGTGCAATGTCCTCCTCGATGAGGTTCGTGATCATGATGATGGTGACGTCGTCCCACTTGAGGAATCTTGCGGCGTTCAACTCGACAGGGTCTTCGGCATCGAGGTAGGGACTCAGGTCATCGACTCGGACGAGACCGTCATCGAGCCTCGTGTGCCTATGGTGAACGGTCTCCAAGAAGACAGAGTGCCGAAGCTGCACTAAGGCCGCGCTGGTGACGTCCCCTCGAATCCAGTCGCCGTATCGGATGTTCAGCTGCGGGAGAACTTCCACCCGGCGGTCCTCATCATCGGCGTGCACATCCAGTGACCTCGGCCACCGTATCGTGACCCTCTCGGTGGAGCCATCGGTCGACAACAGCCGATCGTATCCGCGGCGGCAGATCGACAGTGCCGCGTGCTCGGTGTAGACGTCCGAGCTGCTTCCCTCGGCGCCCGCCCAGTACCACGTCGGCAGTAGTACGACGGGCGGTTCGCCGCCTCCTGCGACATGGGCGTAGTGAAGATTCAGCGCAATGTCGTACCGATACTCTTGCGCGACCACCGGCTCAGAGGGCTGCTGCAGCTCCTCTTCGTCATGTCGCGAGTTCTGCATTCTCAGCTGGAGCCGCAGTAGGTTGTCTGCCCGTCCACTCCTACCCCGTCGGTGAATCGTGAGGTTAGACGTGTTCGGCGTGTGCGCTTCAGCGGTCGACGGGTATCTGTTTCCCGATGTGGGCCAGCTATTGTGATCGACGTCAATATCCCAGTCGTTCTCGAGGACATGTCGAAGGCGAAAGGCCAACTGTGCCGCAAAGGCGCGCTCGCTCGGGAGCGTTCCGGGCGGGGTGGCCACGAACAAGCTGAATTCTTCGACGATCGTCGAAGTCAGAGCGATTCGGAGGCGCGCTTCTAGGTCCTGAGGCAGCATCGATTCATCCTCGCCTGGCGGCCGAGTGTATGAGAGGGGCGCGCCGAGCACGTGCTCTGACGGAGTATGGCAACGAGATGAGCCGCGGCGGTGTCTGACGGCAGCGAGGTCGGCAAGTCCGAGCTTCGTGGGGGAGCGGCATGCTGTCGAATGAGCGCGGCACGTCAGCACCACAGGAGACGAGGGTAGACGAGCGCCTCACTGTGAGGCTGTCTGCACTTCCTGTCCGAGACGGATCACGTAGTCCCGTAGTCCATGGACGCTCGTGAAGACGTGGTAACCCAAAGCCGCAAGGCCCTCCTCGTCTGCCTCGTCCGGCTCCAGCTCCAGGACGACAGGGGAGCCCATGCCTTCCTGGAGCCCCGCGGGCCAGAATGCTTCTGCGACCGCTAGCACGGTGCCGGACGTCGGGTCGGTCACCTCCACCCCGACCTCCGGCTGGCCGTAGCCCTGGTCCGCGAGCCACTCGATGAGCTCATGGACCGCGGCAATCTGGGGGTCGGACTCGGGCGCCAGCACTACGGATCCCGAAGCGCCGACGTCCGTAACGGCGGACTGTGCGGTGGTTCCGGACAGAAGTGAGTCCAGGAAGCCGTTCGCCGCTTCGGCCAGCAGTTCGCGTCGGGCTTCGAGGAAGTCCATGTACCGGTCGACTCGCCACAGAGAGGGGTCGCCAGGCACCCACTGGCTCGCCAGCGCGCCAGGGTTCTGCTCCTCGATCTCCGCTAGGTACCGAGCGGGGTCGGCGGCGCTGATGGCGAGGTTGGTGTTCTGCGTCAGGAAGCAGAAGTTGGCGACCGCGTTGACGTCGCCCTGCCTGTAGCCGGCCGCGTACAGCTTCGCCTTAGGGAAGATGTGGTGGACCTGTAGACCCGCGAGATGCCCCAGCATGTGTGCGGACAGCGGCACTCCCGAACCGAAGTCCTGCGCGCCGAGAGTGCGTGTCAGCAGGTAGAGCACGGGATAGAAACGGGCGCCGAGACTGTAACCGGAGAAGTCGGCAGGCCTCACCGTCAGGTCGCCGCCGCGCATCTGGCGCATGTTGTCGATCAATGCGTCGATGCCGCCGCCGTCGACTGCGGCCAAGTCCTGATTCAGCACGGTCTCCGTCGATCCGGCGAACCGCCCCCACATACCCGCATGGATGTACCAGTAGAGGAGCTTGTCCCGTTCGGCGGCGCTGGGGACCTTACCGTTGTGATGGTGCAGATAGCGGGTCATCACCGGGAACGCGTACCGCCCGAAGAGAACGCGGTCATGGTCCAGGCCGAGCCGTCCGGCGACGATGTCCAGCAGATGAGAGATCCGCTTGACTGTCTCGGTCAGGCCAGCCTTGACGTTCGGCGTCTCGACCTCGGCCAAAGCCGAGAACAGTGCCTCGCCGGTCACCTCAGCATTGACGTTCCGCAGCAGCCACTCGAGCCGGAAGCTGTATCCCGCCTTGCGCCAGCTGTCGAGGGCCTCGTTCATCTGATGCCGAGCTTCGGGCCACGACGCACAAATCCTGGCGAGTGCCAGGTCCCCCTTGGACAGCTTCGTGCCGCCGGAGTTCACCCGATTGAAGATGTCGACGACGACATCGAGCGTCTTGTCCGCGCCCGTGACCTCTTCGATGTGCACCTCGATCTTCGAGACCTGGGTGATCCGGTTGAGCCGGTTGATGTAGTCCGCAAGTGACGTGCTTCCTTGTTCGGAAAGCTGTTGAGCTCGCGTGATGAAGGGGCCAATCCCTTGGATCATGAGGTCGGTGACGTTGATCCAGGCGGGGTTGCCCTTCATCTTGCCCGGCGCGTAGAACTCGAAGGACTCGTCGTCGAGGTTGAAGTGCAAGCCGGAAAAGGTGCTGGAGCTACCTTCGAAGAACTTCGGCGCTTTGCCCCGCATGACGCCGTACAGGGTCGTCACCCGCTGCTGTCCGTCGAGGAGCAGCTTGACCGTGCCGTCGACAGCCACCGGCCCTCCGCGGGCTGCAGCCCCGTCGGCCTTGGTGTTCCACGTCATGAACGCGCCGATGGGGTATCCCCGGTACAGGGAGGAGAAGAGGCCGCGCACCTGATCGCGGTTCCAGACGTACCCACGTTGGAACTCCGGCAGGGCAATGTCGCCCGAGTCGACCAGGTCGAGGATCTGCTGCACGTTCACGATGGGTCTCCCGGCTGCGCTGTTGGTCTGCTCGAGGCGAGTGGACGGGTTGGCCCGCTATGCCACGGCCGTCTCCGGCAGGAAGGGGGAGGGCATGCCGCTCCAGGTCACCACGAGCTCGTCACGAGCTCGGCTGCAGGCCACGTAGAGCAGAGACCGCTCCTTGGCCAGCGCCGTCTCCTTCTCCGGTTCGGGCGCCTGATCCAGCAGAAAGCGCAGCGGGACGATGGTCGACTCCACGCCGAAAACAACGACTCGGGAGAACTCCATGCCCTTCGCCCGGTGCATCGTCGTGATGACGACGGCCGATCGGGTCGACTGCTGGGTGCTACCGAGGACCTCCACCGGCAGGCCGGCGGACTGCAGGGCCTGCCGTGCGCGCTCCTGATCCGCCTGACGCCGGACCAGGACGCCGATGGAGCTGGGCGCGACGTCTCCCGTCACCCAGCCGTTCACCGTCGCCACGAGGTGGTCGGCCTCCTCGACCTGCGTGGCAAAACCGCGGCTGGTCGGCCTCGGACCGTCGAACGCAGCCCGGTAGCCGGCCACCGTCTCCGTCTCGCCTTCTGAGTCGACGATGTCGGCACCCGAGATCACACCCAGGGCGAAGCGGAGGTTCTGTCGCGACGACCTGTAGTTCAGCGTGAGGCGGCGGGAGCGTCCGCGGGTCTCGATCCCGTACCGGCTGAGGATCAGGCGTTCGCCGTAGATCCGCTGGTGCGCGTCTTCACAGATGAACAGGTCGTTCGTTCCCGGGGCCACGAGGGCCCGGAGGAATCGCCAGTGGCCCGCGTGGAGGTCCTGGCCCTCGTCGACGACGACGTGGTCGTAACGAGCTGGCGCCACCTCGGCGGCGCGGGCGGTGAGCAGCTCGAAGGTCGTCGAGCGCTCGGCTCGGAGACCGCGTTGGAACTCCTCCACGACACGCCACACAGCGGTGCGCTGAACGCGGTTGAGCCGAACAGCACGGCCCGGCCGTTTGGCGGACAAGTAGTTCTCCCGCGCGAGCGACGGCATGCCGAGCATGACGGCCCGGAACTCCGCTGCCATGAACTCCGGCGTCAGCACGGGTACCAGGTCCGGCGGCACGTCGGCCGATGCGACGGCGTCGGCCCAGAGGCGCTCCTGCAGCTTGGCGTCGGCGAGGCGGGGGACGTCACGGTCCTTCTCCCGCACCGTTCGGTTGACGGCCTGGTCGACGCCCAGGACGTCGATCCGTCCCAAGACCTCGGAGGATGCAAGCCTGCGCAACTGCGAGTCGAGCGCGCCCGCCAACGTCCGGTTGTAGGTGCAGAGCAGCACTTTGGCACCCGGCTGCCGCGCCAGGAAGGCGGCCCGGTGCAGGGCGACAACGGTCTTGCCTGTACCCGCGCCGCCGGCCAGACGGAAAGGCCCGTTGTAGACCGGCCGCTCGGCGAGGACGCGCTGCTGCGGGTGGAGGAAGGTGCGCCACTCCTCGAAGTCTCCTTCGATCATGCGCCGCAGCTCGTCGTCGTCCTGGATGGTCACGAACTCCATCCGGGTCACGGGCCGCTGTAGCGACTGCTCGGGGTCGTCCGTCGGCTCGTCGCCGATGCCGTAGTCGGATCGGACGTCCACGAGGCTCTTGCCCGTGGCCAGGTCGAGCAGCGCCTGCTGCTGCCACTCGGGGATGTCGACGACGAGGGCCAGGAGCTCGTCCTCACTGGCCACCCGGACGGCCTGTTCGGCGATGTCGTCGCGGATGCCGACGTCGATCAGTTCGGCGGCGGTGAAGGGGAGGACCTGCGGCGCATCGAGGGGGCGCGGCCTTCCCCGGAACTCCTGGACGACGCGCTGGATCGCTTTCTCCGCGATGAGCTCCATCGCGCCGTTGGCGGCGTTGATCTCCAGACGGACGGAGCCGGCGTACTCGTAGGCGTCGTCGTGGGGCTTGATGGCTGCCATGACCAGCATGTCGTTGGGCAGCGCGAACAGCACGGCTCGGAAGTTCTGGTCCACCCGTGCGGTGCGGACGCGTCGGTCGACGACGTTCTGGGGCATCTTGAGGTCGAGTCCGACCGCGTCGGGGTCGTTGTTCAGCTTCATCATGAAGTCCCAGGCACGGGCCTTCATGGAGCCGTCGACGCGCAGGTCCTTCTCGTACTGCTTCGCGATGACAACGGTCATCAGGAGTCCCTTTCTGCACGGGTGAGAGCGGCCAGGACCTGCTTCGCGTCGACCGGGACGACGGTCCACCCCTGCGCGGTCAACCAGTCGTCACGATCCGGCTCGTCGTCGGCCGCGACGGCCACCCGGGCCGCCGGCCAGGCGAGGTCCAGGACGTACTCGCCGTCCGACAGCTCCAGGCCTGCTTCCGGTACGGGGACGCCGGTCGTGGCCAGTTCCCGGAGAAGGTCTGCGATGGCGCCCTCGAAGGTCGAGGCGACTTCCCGCCATGCAGGACTCATGGCCACCGGGACGGCAACGGTGGCATCGGCGGGGAGCGCCCCCATGCTCCTCGACTGGAAGGCCGACGGCTCGAGGAACTGCAGGACGTTGCCGAGCGACAGCCAGTCCCGCCAGGCGGTGAGGTGGCCATCGGTTCCGACGACGCCATCACGGTCGTCGACGGCCAGGACGGCTCGTACGTCGGTCAGTCCGCGCAGGTCGATCCCCAGCGCTGCGCCTCCGGCGGTCCGGCCCACAAGCACCTGGTGCGGTCCCGGCGGGGCGGCCAGAGGCTCACCGAGCATGTCGGCACGGAGGATCGCCGGGAGTGCCGCTCCTTCGGTCTGGACCGCGTCGGTCCAGAAGCCCGTCGTCAGCGCGAACACAGCGGCCCGCGCCGCAGGTGCCCACCTCGCGGGGGCCGGTCGCAGCAGGAAGGCGCAGAGGACCGAGACGGGATCGGTGAGGACCGCAGTGGCGTGTACGTCCCCCGCCTGACAGAGCTGGACCCCGTACTCGGACGTCTTTGTCGCGACCTCGGGCGTCACCCAACCCGGGCGCGCAGCCCCGGTGCTGTCCAGGGCCGCCTCGAACGCGTCGAGGTCACGATGGGTCAATGCCCACACCAGGACACCCTGCTCACGGAGCTCGTGACGCTTCACCGCGTCGTCCGCCACTCGGTTGCAGTCGGAGTGGGCGTGGTACCGCACCCCGTCGCAGAACACGGCGATCGTCGGCACGCCGGGGTCGTCGGTCACGAGGTCGAAGTCGGGCTTCACGAAACCGTGGTTCACCTGGGGTGTGAGCTTCCAACGCAGTCCGCCGAGCGCTGCAGGGAAGACCACGTCCGCGCGGTCCCCGAAGCTGGTGGCCTGGGTGGTCACCGACGCGCCCTGGGACTTCGCCCAACGGATGAGCAGTTGACGGAAGCGACGCTCGATGGGCGTGTCGTGCGGGCCGACCTCGATGTCACGCAGTGACGGGATCTCCCGCGGGACCCAGTCGCGGAGGACGTCGACGAGCAGCTCGACGGCGCGGTCACGGCGGGCGAACTCGGCCATGTGAGGGGGAACATGCGGCAGCAAGCAGCGGTGGCAGGCGGCGACGTCGTCGTCCCGGCACGAGCATCCCTGCAACGCGTCTAGCGCAGCCTGCAGCAGACGCTGGACCTCCTCCGGTTCGCCGAAGCGGGCGAGGTAACCGGTGCCGCCCGGGACGGTGTCGTGCAGGACCATGGCCCACCGCTCCACCGAGCCGGGCGCGGGGTCCACGGCCGTGACGACGTCGAGGTGGTCGGGATCTCCGCCCAGAACCTCGCGCAGGCCCAGCAGGAGCGCTGCGCGGAACGACGTGAGGAGTGTCCGGTCCACCAGGACGACCGGGGGGACCAGGAGGCGTACCGCCTGGGTCCGCAGTGTGTGGGTCAGGACGACGTTCGTCCAGCCGTCGGCGCGAGGCGACCGACGCTGGGAGCACCACCCACGGTGACGCGCCTCGGCGGCGCTGTTCACCCCGCGCTGCGCCGCCCAGACGACCCCGCAGGAGGTGCATGCCTCGAATCGAGGTGCGGCCTCCTCGGTGCCCGCGATCCGCAGGGAGGCCCCGTTGCGGGCCGACGGCCCCACGTTGATCCACCGGATGTCGGCACGACGCAGGACCTCGGCGCCGAACTGGAAGTCCTCGAGGCCCCAGGCGACGGCGATGTCCGCGGGGTCCGCGTCCACGGTCGTGATCACCGTGAACGACGTCCGGCGACGGTCGTCGCTGTCCTCGTCCCGCTGAGCGAGCTCCCGGGACGCATAGGCGGAGGCCTTGCGGAAGGGCAGGGTGCGGACGATCTGGCCGGTGTCCGCGGCCGCGGGGTCGTCACAGCGGGGGCAGGCGGTGACGACCGTGCTGGCCGGTGCCGACCAGCCGCAGGAAGGGCAGTAGCGCCGGTCCTCGGTCGCCGGATTGCGGCTGCTGCCCAAGTCCACCCCGTCGATCTCCACCGACGTCCCGCGGACGTAGAAGGTCGAGCCGGGAGCGAGTTCACTGAGGGCGGTACGACTGCCCCGAACGTACGTGTCGTCGCTGCGTTCCGCGGCTCCGGACTCCTCGTCCGTCCACCAGAGGGCCACATCCAGGTGGGTCGAGTCGTCGAGCAGGGCGTAGTTGGGCAGCAACCCGACTGCCTCCAGGACGCTGATCCAGTACGACGTCCGCTGTTCGGACAGCGTCCGGCGGATCGCGGCCAACTCCCCGAGCGTGCGCTTGTGGTCGCGCTTCTGCGCGTCATCGAGGGACGGGAGCTGGTCCATCCGGTCGGCCTCTGCCTGCAGGGCCTTCTTCCTGGTGTCCAGCTCTGCGACGTCCTCCATCCAGGTCTTGCACGCAAGTTCGACTGCGCGCTCGATCTCGGGGACCTCGGCTCCCGCGTCGACGCCGGCCCAGCGACGCAGGTCCTCGGCGGTCTCCTTGGAGACTGCGTCGCCGAACCCCTGCAGGAACTCGGTGACGTAGTCCTCCGCATGTGCCCGCGCGTCCGCGATCAGCCGACCCAGGTAGGACGTGGGGGAGAGCCCGCCGGCGAAGACGTCCATCGCCCGCCGGATCGGGCGGGGCTGTTCCGAGCGCGCCTGTCGGTCGACGAGGGAGGCGAGGTACTGACGGCGGAGGATCTCCACGGCGTCCAGGTAGCAGGCCGGTGGGACGACGTCGCCGGCGATCATGGTGAGCGGATCGACCAGTCGCTGGAGCTCGAGCGGGCGAGCAGGGAGCAGGGACAGGACGAGCGAGCTGCCGGTGAGCCGGCCCGCTCGGCCGACGCGTTGCAGGTACGAGGCGGTCGATCGCGGCATCGACGTCAGGGCCACCATGGTCAGGTCGCCGATGTCGATGCCGAGTTCGAGTGTCGGCGTACAGGTGAGCACGTTCGGGTCGCTGGCGCCCTGCGTCGGCTGCTTGAAGCGCTTCTCCAGCAGGACCCGCTCGTCCGCCTGGAGAAGCGACGTGTGTTCCTGCGCGACGATCCGACGGACGCGACCGGCGCGGTACAGGTCCCGGTAGTAGTCCGGCTCGAGCGTCGCGACCGCGTAAGCCCCCGGGCAGGCCACGCGCATGCAGGGCGCGCCGTCGAGCTCGGCCAGGACCTCGTCCGGTGCCGGGACGTCGCTCGAGCAGACCGTGCAACGGAGGACTCCCGGTCGCCGACCCTCGGTTCGGCGCACCTGCACCCGTGACGGGGGGAGCCTCCACACCCGGTTCTTGCCGTCCGTCTGGACGACGGTGAGCACGCCCGCGGACGTGCACGCGTCGAGGAGGGCTCGCACGTAACGGGGTGCATCGACGGTCGGCACGCCCAGCGCTCGCGCCGTCCACCGGGAGTACCAGCCCTTCGGGCCGGTCACGGTGTCGAAGGCCTCGGACGCGGCGGCCGTGGTGGGAAAGCTCGGTGCCGGTCGTCCCCGCGGGAACGCGGGCATGCCCTCTCGACGGGGTCGTCCGCCCCAGATGCTGTAGCGATCCCCGCCCGAGGCGGCGTACTTGTCCAGCCAGGCGTGGTCGATGCCGCCCTGGAGTCGGATGCGCTCGAGGACTCCGCGGGCCCATCGGACGGTCGCCGGCCCACCTCGGCCGCCCAGTTCCAGCTGGACGGTGAGGGCGGCGTCCTCCAGGGCCGTCTGCACGGGGAGCCCCTCGACGGTCTCGAGGACGGCGTCCACCAGGTCGGACATCGACTCGACGTGGACGTGAGCCGTCGCTGCGCCGGTCAGTTCGAGTGTGCGGCCGACACGGGCCGAGAGGCCGAACTCCAGCGTCGCGGCGAAACCCATGAGCTTCGCGACGGCTGCGACGATCTCGCCGACGGGCTCCTCCTGCCAGTAGCGGCGGAAGGTGGCGTGCTCTTTCAGGTCCGGGGGCAGGACGGCGTAACGCTCCTCCGAGGTGTGCGCTGCTGCCGTGAGGTTGTCGCCCACGCGATCGAGCGTGCAGCCGTCCGGTCCGATGGCGCGGAGTAGCAGCGAGCGCCGGTTCAACACGTAGGCCCGTGACTCGATGAAAGAGGCGCGGTGGGAGGCGTCCTGGACGCTGTCGGTGAAGACGAGCGTCTTCTTCTGGACGGGCTCGATGTCGGGGCTGGCGAAGACGTGCCCGAGCGCCGCGGAGGCAAGCGTGGCAACGCTGGACCCCAGGAAGCGGATGCCGTCGTCCAGTCCGCAGAGCGGGCACCGGTCCTTTCGCGCGGCGTCGTCGTCCGGGGTGACGATGACGGGCACCTCGGTGGTGTGCCGCCCTGTCGCGGTGCGGGACAGCTCCCCGGTGTCGCCGTCGACCCACTGGACGCGGGGGTCGCCGGCGGCCCCCTCGCCGGGCGCGAAGATCCACGCCCGCTGGAGCCGCCTCTCGGTCATCGAGCTGCGCCAGACGTTGTCGGGGTTGATGCCGTAGCCGCCCGCTGCCTTGGCGGCGGCGCCCCAGCCGGAGCGACCGCAATGGCGGCAGAAGAGCGCCGCCATGGCCTGGCCGTGCACGGGGGCGACGCCCTCGAACCACTCGAAGCGCGGCGCGACGTCGAGGCGGCGGAGGACCCGGCGTACCTCTCGGAGCCACAGCTGCACGTCCACGGCGAGCAACGGGCGGCCGTTCTCGTCCCGGGCCTCGCTCAACATCGCCAGGTAGGCCGCGACGGCTGCGCGGGCCTCGCGGGGGCGTGCGGCCCAGCCGGGCTCGATCTCGGCGGCGACGTCCGCCAGGTGCCGGGCGTCGGCGGCGGCCGTCACCAGACGACGGGTCAGGGGGTGCGCGCGGAGCAGTGTGCCCAGCGCGCGTTCGTCCGCGGCGGCCGCACCGAGGAAGACGTGCTGTGCCGCCTCCACGACCTCTTCGTGGGACGTGCAGAGTGCGAGGGCCTCGGCGACCTGGTCGAGGAGAGGGACGGACCCGCGGGGCCCGGTTGCCCATTCCTCCGCGGTGAGCCGGTTCTCACCCACCACCGATTCGGCGGAGAAGGTGGTCCCGAAAACCGTCTCCGCGAAGTCGCGGAGTGCCTCGGTGTTGCCCGCGCTGTTCCCGAGAGTCGCCGAGGTCGCGACGGGGGCGATGCCCGTCAGAGGACCGTCGATCCCGGTGGTGCCGATCGCCATGCCGAGACGACGCAGGAGCATGGCGACGTCGGTGCCCTGGGCGCCGTCGTAGGTGTGGAACTCGTCCAGCACCAGGTAGCGCAGCGAGTGGCCTGCACCCTCGAACAGCGGTCGGTCCTCGCTCCTGAGCAGGAGCATGTCCAGCATCTTGTAGTTGGTGAGCAGGATGTCCGGCGGGTTGCTGCGCAGCTCGTGGCGGTTGCCGATGACCGAGCCCTCGGACATGGCCGAGGAGTCGGGGGAGTCCCCCGTGTAGAGCCCCACCCGGACACCGCCGAGCTCGTCGGGGTGGTCGTGCACCAACCCGGCCACCCGTCGGGCTTGGTCGTTGGCGAGGGCGTTCATGGGGTAGAGCACCACCGCCTTGATGCCCGGGACGTGGCTGTTGCGCCGGCAGTGGTCGAGCAGCGGGACGAGGAAGCTCTCGGTCTTCCCGGATCCGGTGCCCGTGGTGACGAGCGTCGGCTGCGGCGGGTGATGCAGGGACGACAGCCGTTGCCAGGCCTCGGCCTGGTGGCGGTGCGGAGTGAAGCCACGCGGTACGAAGCCGAGCAGGTTCTGCCAGCCGTCCTTTGCCGGTCTGAAGGGCAACCGCAGTCGGACGAAGGGGCCGCGGAAGACGCCGTGCTCCTCGTCCGCGATGAATCGCTCCAGTTCAGCCCGGACGTCTTCGTCTGCGAGCGCGAACGTGGTGCCCAGAAAGCTCGTGAGCGAGGCGCGCAGCTCCTCAGCGACCAGCGACGGCAGCATGGCCTTCCCCGTTCCATGTCACGGCGCCCACACTATGCGTAAGAACTTCGCCATCCTGGTAGCCGTCGCCCGGTCGAGTCGCTGGTTTCGACGACCCGACCGGGCGATCCGACGCTGGCGCGCCTGACGAGGTGTGGCTCAGCGCATCGCCAGGCGGCGGGAGAACTCGGCGTGGGCGATGGCCATCTCGGCCTGGCGGTCAAGCCCGGTGAAGGGGGGGGCATACCGCCCAAGGCGGGCGCGCTCACCCTTCTGTTCGTACTCCCTGACGACGTCAGCGGGTACTTGGCGACCATTGGCGTCAATCTTTACTCCACGCTCGTCCTTCTGAAGCACCGGAAACTGCGTTCGATAGATGGTGGCAAGCTCTTCTGCGGAGATGCCTATGGCTATTGCTGCCAATGCGTCTAGTTCCACGAGAGCTTGGCGCCGCTCGCTCGCTAGTCGCAATGGCGTGACAGCTGACCACTCGGCAGAGACGGCGCCGAGTGCGGACCCTGAAATGCTTGCGGTCCACGAGTCATTTCGCCATGAGCTTTCGTAAAGGGTCTCCCAGAGAGATGCGTAGGCCCTCGTCATGCAGTTGAGTCGAAGCACCCTTAGCATCAAGCCTGGAATTGCTGGATGCTCACGGGGATGAGGGAGGCGTGATACGAACTCTGCAGTTATATTCGTAGTGCCGGTGATTTTCGGGAGGTAGTCCACGACTATGGATGCCCACATGCCTGCGGCGATCACGGTGTCCTCAATCGGTCGCGTTGTGAGTGATCGAACGGTATGCACATGAGTTGGGCCTGGCGGGATTATCGCCGGGAACAGCATCCGGGCATTGGATGTCTTTGCCATATCTCTCCACGCAAGTCGAAAGAACTCATTGGACGGCTTGCCGCGCCAAGTCCTGTATCCGGCGACGAAGACGCCTTCGTCTACTGCCCTTTGGTAGTTGGTCCGCGGAATGGCGTCCTCGGGAAGGAGTTCCAGATCCCACGGCGTGTAGTCTTTATTGCTTCGCATTGTAGGATTGGAGGCCTTCGCATAAGGGGTCGCGACTCCAAAATGCGGACCTTGAAGAATGGTGTCAGCTAGTGTCGATGGAACGTTGGACGCACTGCGGAAGAATCCGCGCTCGCGATCGGAAGTCTCATGCCAGCCCGTGGACCAGTCGAAGTCCACAAGGCCGAACCTCGGAGCTTCCGCGATCTTTCGTAAAACGCTTTGGCTGGCGTCAGTGACGGGATAGAGCATGCGTGTCTCGAGTACTGGGGTGTTTGCCTCCTCGTTAACGAGTCCCCAGCTTCTTAGTACATCTTCGGTAACGGTGATAATCCGCGCGGCATGAGGTCGGACGTCCCATGTGCCGGAGGTATCTTTCAGAGCAGGGTGCTCCCCAGTGCCGTCGTGTTCTAAGGAGCGGTCGACCGTGGCTGGATGGTAGATCCAGGAAGCGTGCTTGAACTGGACGCCATCCTCTTTTCCATAGATGTGCACGCCGTACGTCTTCTTGTTGTCGATCTCGAAGAGGTGGAGCTCGTTCCTGAATTGCCAATGTCGACGTAGTCGCGGATAAGTTTGTCGCCTGAGGCCACCGGCGCGACCCTCGGTGAAATGAGACTCAGGGTGAATGAGGCCGACAATCCCATTCGGGCACATCGTTCGCCACGTGCGGTCCATAAAACACCGATATAGATCTGGTTGCGTGCCAGCGAGAAGCGGGCGATCCACCTTGCTCCCGAGATGTTCGCTCAGCCCAGCCAGTGCGGCTCGGGCATCCAGGTAGCGGTCGGTCTCGGCGGGGGAGGCCAGCGCAGCCGCCCGGCGGTCTCTGACGGCCGCGACCGACGGCTTCTCGGCCAAGCCGAACCAGGCGTCGGCCTCCGCCAACGTGAGGGCGTCATCCCAGTCCGGACGCACCCACGGCGGGTTACCCAACTGCAGGTCAAAGCCCCCATTGCGGGCGAAGACCGGGCCGAAGGTCAGCTCCCAGTGGAAGAAGCCCTCGCGCCCTCCAATCTGCTCGCACACGCGCAGCCACGGGTGCTCGTCCAAGACTCGGGTGACCCGGCGGGCTTGGCTCCAGGCGAGGTCGTCGTGTTCGGCGGTGTCCAGATCGTCCCAGCTCTCGACGTCGGCGAACATGCCTCGACCGGCCTTCGCCTCCGCCTTGCTGACGGTGCCGAGCAGCATCTCCAGCGCACGCAGCCAGTGCTCGCGGGTGGGGGGAGCGAGGTCCGTGGTCACCGGCCAGCTCCATAGTGCTGCCCAGGCGTCCATCACCCGGTGCAGCCGCTGGTAGACACCGTCCGGGTCGGTGAGGACCGCCTCGATCTGCTCGCGTTGCACCGCGCCGGTGCCGGCGGGCAAATCGTCGGCGCCCCACACGTCGATGTGCCGTCGGGCCTCGGCCTCGGCGATCTCCAGACGACGCAGCGCCAGTCCCCACAGCACCTCGACGCGCTGGGTCAGTGCGGCCAGCCTCTTCTGCTCGTCCTTCGACAGGACCGAGGTGACCTTCTTGCGCCAATCCGCCAGCTTGGCCCGCACCTCGGGGGCCAGCTCCTTCGCCTCCTTGGTGTCCGCCACCGCTCCCCAACCCGCCGCGGGCAGGAGAAAGTGGTGCACCTCGCCGGCCGCGACCTGCGTCCTCAACGGTCGGGGAGTGGGCACGGTGGTGAGCCACGCCTTCTTGTCGAGCTCCTTCTGCGTGTAGACCTCCCGGCGGGCACCGATGAGGGAGTTGCCGCGGCGCAGGTGGAGGCCGAACCACGGCGCCCGGAGCCCCGGGTGCATGGCGTCGAGCCACAGGGTGATCTCGGCGAGCTCGACGGCGGTGGCGTTGAGGTCGACTCCGTAGCACTGGTGGAGCGCGATGTGCGCCTTGACCCTTTGCAGTTCCGCCGGGTAGTCCTCAGCGGGGATCCGAGTACCGACTTCAGCCTGACGTCGGCGGAGGTACTGGTCGGCCAGCTGGCGAACGGCCTCCACCATGAAGGCACCGGAGCCCAGCGCCGGCTCGCAGATCGTCAGCGACAGGATGTCCGCGGCGGGTGTCCTCCTGCCGTCCTGGTCGAGAAGCTCGGCCAGTGAGTGACTGACCACCAGCTGGGTCAGCGATTCCGGCGTGTAGTAGCTGGCGCTGCGCTGGCGGTCGTAGCCGGACAGGCGGAAGACGAAGTCGCCGGGGGCGTAGGTGACACGGCGGAGGACGCCGGTCTCCGGATCGGTCACCTGCACGAACCAGGACTCGTCGAAGCCCTCGGTCGCGGACTGCGGTACGACCCAGGAACCCTTGCTCCGGTCGCCGTCCTTGGCGACCTCCACGGAGGGCACCGTGGCGATCGACCCCGTGTAGGACATCAGTCCCTCGTAGACGGCGCCGAGCTGGTTGATGCCGAGCTGGGCATACGACACGAAGCCGCGGTCGCGCCCCTTCTGCTTCTTGCTCAGGAGCAGCCGGCTCAGCACCTGTTGCAGGCAGCGGTTGCCGAGGCCGACCTCGTCGATCAGGGCGACGGCGTCGTCCGAGAAGAGGTCTGCGCGGAGCGCCTCGAAACGCAGCTCGCCGCCGTCGTCCGCCGGCGCCTCCGTCAGCGTCTGGGTGCCCGCCCCGTCCAAGATCTCGGGTGGGTAGCCCTCGTTGACTAGGCGGAAGAGGGTGGCGAGCGACTCGTAGAAGTGGCGTCCGTTCTGCGCGCTCTCCGTGGTGAGTTCGGTCAGGACGAGTTCGCGCAGGCGGTCGAGCCCGTACCCCTCGGAGTACTCGGGCGCTCCGGTGGGCAGCACGCCCAGCTCCGGGCGCGCCTCCGCATAGAGCAGAAACAGGACGCGATAGAGGTAGCGCAGGCACTGGCGGGTGAGGTCGCGGGCCAGGTCGGGCACGTCATCGGGTAGGCCGTCCAGGCGCCGGCGGCGCAGGACGTCGGTGGCGAGGAGCTCGATGGACTCGCGGATGCCGTCGCGGAGGTCCTGCGAGACGCCGACGGCGTGCTTGACCGACTCCTCGAGGAGGGTCAGCAGGAGCGTCGATCCGTCGTCTCCCGGCATGAGGGTGTCCGCCGACAACAGCGCGGCTGTCAGCTCCAGCTCCCCGGCTGCTCGCGTGTCCCGGCGGTCGCACACGGTGGCGAGGTCGACGGCCAACCACCGCCCCTCCGGCCAGCTGCCCCGCTCGGCCAACAGCAGCCAGGCTCCGGCGGTCACCAGCACCAGGGCGGGCGGTTCCTCACACTGGAACACCTCGCTGATGACCGTGACCGTGGCCTCGACGGTCGCCGAGCCGAGCCGGGCCGGGGTGAGCAGCCGACCCTTGCCCTCGGCGTCGAGCAGGTCCTCGACCGTGCCGGCGTCGTAAGCCTGGAGGATCAGGAGAGGAGTGCCCTCGGGAGCTCCGGGCTCTACGGCGGCGACGGCCAGCTCTGCGCCGCCACGTTCACCCACCCACGCGCCCTCGTCGCCCGGCAGCTGAAGCGCAGTTCGGACGGATGCGTGCAGCCGGCGCAGGCCGTCGGGGTCATCACGATCCATCGCGGCACGCTCGCGAAGACGTGCCAGGTCGACGCCGTAGCTGCTGGCCAGCGCGAGCAGACCAGAGCGAGGTGTGGCCTTGTTGTGCTCCTCGCGCTCCTTCCACGTCGCCCGAAGCGACCTGACCGTCACCGGGAACTGCTCGGCCAGCCAGTGCTCGGAGACGAGGTCGTTGCCGACCACGATGCTGTCGAAGCCGGACATCACTGGCCTTCCTTCCGGGGGAGCAGGAGGAGCAGCACGCGGACCATCGGATCCGGACGGGCGGCGAGGCTCTCTGCCAGCTGGTTCGCATCTCGGCGGATGCGCTCTATGTCGCGTCGCGACTTGGTTGCCAGCGCCGGGGCCCGCGTGGAGGCGAGCGCCTCGGCCTGCTCGCTCCAGCCTGCGATGCGCTCCTTCGCCTGCTCGATCGGTTCGACGACGGCAGCGACCCGCAGGTCGTGCAGCGTCTGCATCCAGCGGCGCATCTGCGACACGGCGGCCGGAACCAGTGGCTGGTGAGGCAGGAGGTCGATCTCGGCGCCGGTGTTGGCGCTCGCTCTCGTGAAGCCCGAGTCGTCCAGCAACGCGGCGACGTCCTCCACGACCATCGGTTCGGCGGCGCCGTCGTGGAACTCCTGGGCCACGATGCTGCGGAGGACGACCTGGCCTCGGTGGTTGCTGAGGGTGCCGAGCGTGATCGCGGTCGGTACTTGCACGTCGGCAAGCGCAACGGGGACGTGATTGCGACCGAGCTGTGAGAGTGCGCGGTCGACGGCCCAGTCGAGCACCGGATGCAGCGGCGAGAGGTAGTGCGCCGTCGGCCACTGGGTCGTCTCACCGGCACGGGCGAGGCGTAGCGACTCCTCGGCCGCCGAACGCGTGGTCGCGAGCAGGAGTCGATCCCGGACCTTGCGCTCGGAGAGGTAGCTCTGCGGCAGCGCAGTGAGTCGGGTCATCAGGTCAGCCGGGGGGACCAGCTCGGCCACGCCATCGTCGGTGTGCTCGCGCCATCCGACGCCGCCCGCCTCCGGTGACGCTGCCGGCGCCTTGAACGCCTCGTGCAGCGCTTCCCGGAGGAAATCGACCTCGCTGGCGAACAACCCCCGCTCCTCCCATTCCGGGACAGCAGGAGGGGTGGCAGCGGCGGCGGCGTTGAGGAACTCGAGCACCGCGAGCCCCGAGACCGCAGGGGTGAGCTGTGCGGGCTCGGGCACCACCTCGTCCAGATCCAGGCCCTCGGCCAGGGCCTTGCGAATCGCTGCCTCCTCACGATCGACGTCATGGAGGTCGAGCAGGCTCGCTGCGTCTCCCAGCGCCGTGTGTGCGGCGTGCTCCTTGTCGAGAAGCCTGGTGATGACGCGCACGTCGCCGCTGAAACGCTCGTCGGACGTCGTGAGGGCCAGGGCCGCGATCTGCGGTGGGTGGACCTGTCCGTAGCGATCGATACGGCCGTTGCGCTGTTCGATCCGGATGAGGCTCCACGGGATGTCGACGTGGACGAGGTGATGACACTGCTGGTGCAGGTTCACGCCCTCACTGGCAACGTCGCCGGTCAGGAGGACGCGAATGGGAGAACCGGAGCGACCGAACGCGTCGACGACCTCGAGCTGCTCGGTGTCCTGCATGCCGCCGTGCAGGACCGCGAAGGCGTCGTCCGGCAACTTCAGCGCCGCGGGCAGGGTTCGCCTGAGCCAGCGCAGCGTCGCGAGCCGCTCGGTGAAGAGGACCACGCGGATGTCGCTGCCACGCCGGACGCCGATGGACCGGAGGTGGGCGAGCAGGGCATCGAGCTTGGCCGAGCCCTCGCCCTCCGCCACCTCCGCCAGTTCCGCGAGACGGGCCAAGGCCGAGCCCTCGGCGGTGTGGCTCTCTCCCTTGTCGGCCAGAGTCTTCTGCCGGTTCTGCACCGTCTCCAGCAGCGCGGCCGGTGACGAGAGGAATGCCTTCGCCAGAGTCCAAGGGAACAGGTGACGCCCCTGACCCGTCACGGGCGCTGCCCCCTCGCGGGGATGGAGCCAGACCTCGGACAGTTCTGTGGCGAGCGCGTCTTCGGCGGGGGAGGCCACCACAGGGAGGACCTGCGGCACCGGCCGCGCGGCCCACGTGGTGTTCACCTCGCGCGCCACTTCCGGTGAGTTGCGGTGGCGTCGGATGAAGAGGTCCTGGATGTCGCGCAGGTCGTAGTCGGACCGGTCGACGATGGCCGTGGGGTCGAGCAGGTTGACCAGGTTGGCGAAGGACTCGGCGTCCCCGTTGTGCGGAGTGGCCGACGCCAGGATGAGGGCCTCAGTGTTCGGAGCGACGGTTCGCGCGAGCTGGCTGTTCAACGTCGACGACCGGGCCAGGTTGTGGGCCTCGTCGATGACCACGACGTCCCAGCGATGGTGCTCCAGGTGGGTGCGGTACCTGGCCGACTTCAGCGTGTCGATCGAGACGATCACCTTCGGGAAGAAGGTGAAGGGATTCCGGCTCGCCGGCAGCTGCTGACGGACCTTGGCGATGCCCTCGGAGTCGAGACGCACCAGCGGAATGGCGAAGCGGGTCCACAACTCGAACTGCATCTGCTCGAGCACGTGCCGGGGTGTCACGACGAGGACCCGGTCGGCTCGACCGCGACGCTGCAGCTCGGCCAGCGTCATACCGATCTCGAGGGTCTTCCCCAACCCGACGGCGTCCGCGATGAGCAGGCGGGGGCGGAGCCGCGTCGGATCCAGCGCCTTCTGGACCGCCTGACGCTGGTACTCGTTGGTGTCGAGGAGCATGTGCTGCGCCACGGTGAGACCCGGCTCGTGCAGCGGAACCGGCGTCTTTCGGCGGACGGCCTCGACCCACAGTCGGCTGCGCCGGAAGTTGGGGGAGGTGTCCTGAACCAGCTCCGCCTTTGCTGGATCGAGCTGCTCGATCTTGTCCAGGGTGTCGAAGAAGGTCGCCGTGGTGCCGCGGACCAGCTCGGTCCGACCGACGCAGCGGACCTTCCAGCCGTCACCGGCGCGCTCGCTGGAGGAGACGACCCACTCCTCGTCGCGGACGACGACGACGCTTCCCGCTGGATGTGTCTGGCCGACGGACATGGCCCTCCCTCGTGGCGCTGAGCCTCAGCCCGGCGACTGTATGTGAGGCGTCGAGGGGGGCGGTGGTTGGACGTCCATCCTGTCTCGTAAAGCGACAGGCGTCCGGTCCGCGTCGCTCGCGGCGGCTGCCGTCGGGGCGGGCCCGGTTGATCAATCGGCCGTACGCGGAGGATCGCCGGCGGCCTCGCGCACGGCTGCCTCGACGGAGTCGGCGGCACTCACCGGGTCCTCGTGCTCCCAGTAGCGGAGGACCGTCCAACCCAGCGACGTCAGGTGCTCGTCGGTGTCACGGTCCCGGCGCACGTTCTTCTCCAGCTTGGTGGCCCACCACTCGGCGTTCGTCGCCGGCGCCGTCCGATGTTCGGGGCACGCGTGCCAGAAGCAGCCGTCGACGAACACCGCGATGCGCCGCCGGGTGAAGGCGATGTCGGCACGCCGGCGGGGGATACCGGGGAGCGGCCAGTCGACGCGGAACCTCAGTCCGCGTCGGTGCAGCAGCCGCCTCAGGGCGACCTCAGGGGCGGTGTCACGGCGGCGCTGTCGGGACATGCGTCGCGTCACGGACGAGTCGAGCGGCCGGGGAGAGTCGATGAGGCTGTGATCTTCCGTCATCGTCGGTCCGTCGCCTCAAGATCGTCGTAACGGCCGGCTAGTCTTCCGTCGTGCAGTCCGCGCTCTCGCCGTCATCTCCCGTGTCTGAAGGCGAAGCCCCGAAACCGCAAGCGACGGTACTGGATCTGTTCAGCGGTGCCGGCGGGATGACGGCGGGATTTCACGCCACCCGCGCCTTCCGGACCGTCCAGGCGGTCGAGATGGACCCCCAGGCGGCAGCGAGCTACGCCGCGACGTTCGGGGACATCGTCCACGTCGGTCCGATCGGCGACTGGCTTCGGACCCGGGAGGTCCCGTCCGTCGACGTGATCATCGGGGGGCCGCCATGCCAGGGCTTCTCAACTCTGGGGAAGAGGGACGCGGAGGACGTGCGGAACGTCCTGTGGCGCGATTACGCGCAGACGATCGTCCGAGCCCAGCCCAAGTATTTTGTGCTCGAGAACGTCGGGGCTTTCTTGAAATCCAGCCAGTACGCAGACCTCCGAGCGGCGACCGAGCCCAATGGTCTGCTGGCGGACTACGACTTCGAGGCGGGCCTGCTCAACGCTGCGGACTACGGAGCGGCACAAGCGCGGCGTCGGACCATTCTTATCGGCCATCGGCGAGACGTCCCATCACCTGGGCTTCCGACGCCGACGCATGCAGGTCGACACGTCACGCTCCTGGACATCCTGGGTGGGGTACATCCACACGTGCAGACGATCGACCTGCCTGAGCGTCGCACGCTGGTCGGCGGCCGCTCGTTGCCGGGTGCCTTTTCCACGTCCGAGCTCCACATCGGGCGTACGTACTCGCCCATCTCGATGCAGCGCATTCGCTCCATCGAGGGTGGTGGCAATCGCTTCAACATCCCATGGGAGCTCCTGCCTGACTGTTGGAAGAAGCACACCACCGGGTCTGCCGACGTCATGGGGCGCCTGTCCTGGGACAAGCCGTCTGTGACCATTCGCACCGAGTTCTTCAAGCCCGAGAAGGGGCGTTACCTGCATCCGGTGGAGCACCGTGCTCTGACCCATTACGAAGCCGCCTTGATCCAGGGCTTTCCGGAAAAGCACAAGTGGGTGGGGTCGAAGGTGTCCATCGCCCGGCAGATCGGCAACGCCGTCCCGATTCCTCTGGGGAAGGCCATCGCCACCCACCTCGCTCGCGCGCTCGCGGACTAGGACGGCAGTGGGTCCCTTCAGGCTGCTGGACCTCTTCGCAGGTTGTGGAGGCATGACGCGGGGGTTTCTCGACGATGGCTCGTTCGTCAGCGTCGGGGCGGTCGAGGTCGACCGGGCGGCCGCTGCAACGTACGCAGCCAACTTCGGCTCGATGAGTGGTCACACCTTCGCCGGCGACATCGCCGACTATCGGGAGGTGCCGCATGCCGATCTGGTGATCGGCGGGCCTCCCTGTCAGGGTTTCTCGGCGCTCGGGAAGCGTGATCCTGAAGACGTGCGCAACCAGCTCTGGCGCGAGTTCGTCCGGGTCGTCCGTGAATCCGACGCCCAGATGTTCGTCTTCGAGAACGTCGACCGGTTCGCGAAGACACCGGAGTTCGAGCTGTTGCGCACTGCAGCGAGCGATGGCGGCGAGCTTGCCGAGTTCCGCACCCAGGTTTTTCGTCTGAACGCCGCTGACTTCGGTACTCCGCAGAAGCGAATCCGCACCATCATCATCGGTTCACGTATCGGACCTGTGGTCGAGCCGACTGAGACTCACGCCAGGAACCCGACCGGCGGCAGGCCAGGGTGGGTGAGCCTGCGTGACGCCTTCCTTGCCGGTCCTGTCGTCCTGGAGCCGGGCGTACGCGATGAGTGGCTCCCTGAGTCGACGGCAGACTTCCAGGGCGTCCAGGTCCCCGGCCCCTTCAAGCTGAGGGACCTGCACGTGACACGGAGGTACGACCTCCTATCAGAGATCCGGTACGCACACATCGCACCGGGCAGGAGTCGACTGCAGCTCCCTGTCGAACTGCAGTACCCCTGCTGGAGGAAGAACCCTGCGGGTGCCAGTGACGTGCTGGGGCGGCTGCGTTGGGATCAGCCGGCGGTCACCATCCGAACCGAGTTCTTCAAGCCGGAGAAGGGGCGGTTCCTCCACCCGCAGTGGGAGAACGGTGGAGAGCAGGTCAACCGCGCGCTCACGCACGCCGAGGCCGCGGTCGTGCAGGGCTTCGACGAGCGCCACGTCTGGCACGGGACGAAGGCCGAGATCGCCCGGCAGATCGGCAATGCGGTGCCGCCCCCGCTGGCGCGGGCGGTCGCAGGTGTGGTGGCTGACCGCCTGCAGAACGGCTGACTCCCCGGGCACGAGGCTGCCCGGGGAGCCCGCAGTCACATGCCGTCCGGCCGGAGACTGCTGAAGTAGCCCGCTCCCGGCTCCTCGGGCGTGCCGATCAACAGACCACGGTCCAGCAGGATGTTCTGCTCCTCGCACGACGTCTCGGGCGCCAGGACACAGGCATGGCAGGCAGCCAGGTTCAACCCGTCCGTGCCTGCGCCCGTCGACTCAATGCAGACCGGGTCGGAGGAACACCAGGCGAGGCGTTCGATGCCCTCGATGAGGAGTCGACCGATCTTGTCCTCCTCCGCCTGGGCGGCCAGGCCTCCCAGGCTGCCGGCCGAGTCGGACGTCGCCGTGTAGATCAGCATGCCGGACATCGACTCGTCGACGAAAAGCCGCTCGCGGATGGACGCAGCGGGATACCCCGCGTCCAGAGCCAGTTGGTCGATGAGGACGTGCGCCAGGGTGTGCAGCAGCACGTGGCAGGCGTCCACCTCCCGGGTGATCGGGCGGCGAGCAGCTTCGTCGGCAGCGTCCGACGCCTCCTGGATCCGCCGGCGGCGCCTCTCGGCGAAGGGCAGCGCGCCCCATTCGCGCAGCGCCTGGGTGTCGAACTGGAGGAAGATCCCTTCGCCGATGACCTCGATCGCCGGCAGCCACGACTCCTTCTTCGTGCTGAGCTCGCACAACCGTGGGTCGGAGGTGTCGGTGATGGCGGCAAGTCGCGAGAACCCGAAGAGCGCTCGGACCTCCCGAAGCCTCGTCACCTTCCGTACCGCCGTCACGAGGGACGAGATCTCCTCAGGAACAGGGCGCTCAAGACACACGAAATCCGATCCGTCCCGCTCCTCCGGGCGCCCGTCGAGCAAGGCCCGGTACTCATCGCGGCGGAGGCCCGCCTCGGTGACGTCTTCGTCCCCGGCCTCCTGCTCATGGCGCCTCCGGGTCTCCCGGATGATCTCGTCAGCGGAGAAGCGCTCCCGGCTCTTCTTGACCAGGCCGTCGATCAACCACGGTGCGTCGACGGCCTGCGGGGCCTGCAAGGTCTGCCATTCTCGATCCACGAAGCGCGCTAGCGCCTCGGAGAACGGGGGGATCGAGATCGCCGACCTCACCGCGGGGAACCACACGTTGGACGCGCCGCGCTGCAACGTCCTCGGCGTCTGATCGCACTCCTGCTTCGAGTCGGGGCCCAGCCACGGCCGCTCCCCGCGGCAGCGGGTGATCCCCTTGAGGGCGCCGGCCTCGAAGGTGCCGTCCAGACCCACCGGTGCGATGCCACACGTGCACTCCACGACCAGGTCGGCGAGCGACGACGTCCGACCACGACTCCGGAGCCGGAGGTCGTGGTCCCCCGACGAGGTCTCTCCGCGACCGGCATGCGCCCATTCGAAGTACGGGAACTCGCCCGCATGTCCGTTGGGGCAGGCGACGATGAGTCGAGAGGGCGTCAGGGGAGCTGACGGCTTGCAGAGCTTGCAGACCGCCTCGCCCCAAGGGGAGCCGAAGTCCTGCGGACGGCCGATCCTGCGGCAGTCGGGGCAGATCTGCCGTTGAGGGAATCGCACGACCGGCACGTCCCGCCGACTGCCTGCAGGAGGCATCAGCAATGACGTGACACCCAACGACCGCGCCAGACGAGGTTCACTCGCGGGTTCAGCTCGTGAGGTGTCCCAGTCCTGGAGTCCCGCGATCATGAAGCTGGTGTTCTCGGAGGGGAACAACCCGCCCACCCCGAAGGTAGAGACCAGCTGACTCCGGCGGGCCTTGGGATTCGCGCTCATCGCTCTCTCCTGTGGACAACTTGGTAGAGGCTGCTCTCCGCGTCCACGTCGCGCAGGCTCTGCAGCGTGGGCCAGGGCACTTGTCCCTGGGCGAAGTCAGGAATGTCCGGGTTCACCAGCATCGCCGCGGGATCCACCAGCAGCGAGGCCTCCCAGTTGTCCCGGAGCGAGTAGACCAAGCCGGGCTTGGAGCGAGCTACGTCCAGCCACTCCTGCACGAGCCCCTGCAGCTGCTGTTCGGTCTCGTCACCGTCCTCGGAACAGTCCCGCGCGCGCTGGGCGATGATCGCGGCTGCGAGCTCGAGCTTGTGCCGTTGGCCGTCCGCGAAGCCCGCTCCCTTGCTGGGCGCGAGATCGTTGAAGAGGAGTCGGACGATGGAGGTCAGCACACCATGCAGACCTCGGTCCCGAGCCCTGGCCGCAAAAGGCGTTGCGCTGGTCGCCTCGACCGACCTGTAGACCGCTTGGTGGAAAGGGACGAAGTTCTCGAAGTGTGACCGGTCTCGGGAGCGCGACGAGTTGAACATGGTCACGACTAGCCCCGGGTGCTTACGACCCACGCGGCTGGTCGCCTGGATGTACTCGGCGCTGGACTGGGGTTGGCCCATCACGGCCATGAGGCCGAGCCTGTCGACGTCGAGGCCCACGGAGATCATGTTCGTCGCGAGCACAACGTCATCGGCGGCGCGGTCCGGCAGCGAGACCTCGAGGTTCTTCAAGGCTCCAGGGATGTCCTTCGCATTGACTCGACTTGTCAATTCCGAGGGTGGCCGAAGACGTCGTTCCTTCGTGTCGCTGAGGCGGGCGAGAAGTCCGAGGCGCGCCTTCACGTCATCAAGAACTTGGAGCTGAGCAGACCCCAAGACGCGCAAGCTGCCGAAGTAGCCCATCAACGTCCAATAGGGGTCTCGTGTATCGACGGCGGCGGGAATGTCCTGCGCACTCTGCAGCAGCGACGCGTAGACCCTGATCATCAATGTCTGGTGACTGGTTCCAGGAGCCATGACACCGATGTAGGCCCGGTCGCCGAGTTCTTGGGACGAAGCAGGCTCCGCGAAGAACGACAAATCGGGATCGATGCCCGGCGGTGGGAACTGAGCAGCGCTCCGGTTGAAGACCGCTCGCACCTGCTCGGTCGCGCGACGGATGGTCGCGGTGGAGGCCACGATCTTGGCCCGCCCCGTGGGCGGGTCGAACGGCGTATCGGCATCCACCGCGCAAGCCGCATCGACCGCGGTCTCGTACAGCCCGACCATCGAGCCCAGCGGCCCGGAGATCAGGTGCAGCTCGTCCTGGATGATCAGTTCCGGGCGGTGACCCCGACCGTCCCGGGCGAACAACGCTCCGGCCTTCTCTGTCCAGGCCATGCGAGCGAACTTGTCCACTGTCCCGATGACCAGCTCGGGACGCGCCCGATAGACGTCCTCGTCGACCAGGTGAACCGGGAGGCCGCTCGAGAAATGGCAGCCTGCACGGCCGCAGGCGACGCGCAGGTGTCGTTCCGGGTGCTTCACGATGCGGTACTCGTCGGCACCCAGGCCGCCTCCGCACCAGGGGCATGCCAACAGCTGGACAGGGTTGCCTTCATCGACGTCATGTCCCCGTGCCAGCTTGTTCAGGGCCTTGCGTGCGTCGTCGAGTGTGTTCGGTGTCGCGGCCCCACCGACCCAGAGTCCGATCGAGAAGGGGTCAGACCCGAGCTCGGCACGTTGGCCCCGCAGGTACTCCAGGGCGCAGATGAGCGTGGTGGCCCGCTCGAACTGTTGGATGGTGAGCAGTCGCAGGGTGTAACGCATGATGACGGCGACCCCGGTAGCCGACGGATCGCCGATGCGGCGGCGTGTGATGGTGAAGGCGATGAGCCCGAGATAGGCCTCCGTCTTCCCACCGCCGGTCGGGAACCAGAGCAGATCGAGGACGTCCCGATCTTCGTGGCTCGAGTCGTTGAGTCCGGCGAGATTGAGCAGGATGAAGGCCAGCTGGAAGGGATACCACGCTTGTTCTGCTCCGGCATCGGGCTCGCCCGTTGCGCCGTTCCGGACCCAGTCCTGTCGTGCGCGTTGTAGCTGCATCGCCTCGTTCATCAGCCGGAAGGCGCGCATGGCATCGGGGTCCCGACGCAGTACGTCGATCCCGGCTTCGATGCGGTCGGCAGCCTCGCCGGCGCGCGCCATGTGCCGCACGGCAACGCCCTCGAGCTTCTCGTCCACCACTGCGCGGTCGGCGGTGTCGCTCTCGCGGGCCGAGATCCAAGCTCGGTACTCCGAGACGATCGTTCCCAACGTCTCGAGAACCTCTGGCGTGCCAGCAGTCGCCAGGTGGGACATCCGTAGATCGACGCCGGGGATCCGTCGTGGGCGAGCCCGCTTGAGCTCATGGCCGGGCATGAACGTCGTCCGCACGAAAGAGACGGAGTTCGCGTCATCGACCTCCCACGTCGCGGCGCAACCGTGTCCTGAGGCGAACGTCCGCGCGTTGCGGTAGAGCAGTGCGCCTGTAGCCAGGTCCTCGTCGCCCGGTGTCGGGATCATCGCGCGGTCCACGAACGCCGGAGCGTCGGCGAGGACCTGGATCGACACCTGGAACCAGCTGCTCTCGTCGCGCAGTCCTCCTGTTGTCGCTTGCTTGTTGAGGAGGGCGGCGGTGACCGTGACTCGTCCGTCGACCGGCTTCCGGACGAGGACGTAGAGCTCCAGTCCTGGCGCCACCTCCACGCGGCGTGGACCGACCTCGTCCAGCCTGACGGTCACGTCGTCCATGTCCGGCCGCACGCGTGTCCATGAGACGCGGCGTTGACCCCGCGCGCGGGAGAGTTGGTCCGTGCCCACGGAGGTGACCTCATCACCGGGGACGTATTGAGCGGCCGACGGGCGTACGACCACGGCATCGACCTTCTGCGCGTCCACCGTGAACGTGATGCCGGCCGACGACGGGAAGCGCATGCGTGCCTGGGCAACCGGCGGGTCGCTCGGCGCGGTGTCGTCATCCCGGGCGTCCACAGGCTCTTCCGCCACCGCCTCCTGCGTACCGCTGTCCGACGGCCACAGCACGCCGGCGATGTACCGGTCGAGGGGTGACTCATCGATGACCTCTTGATCGCCGCCACGAGGCCCGATGAGGTCGTCGTGCAGACGCCGGACCATTGCCTCACGGAATGCGTACTTCTCAGCCAAGCCCATCAGGTCCAGCCCTCCCACTCGTTCTTCCAGTCCGGTCGCGCCAGGCCCGTCAATCGAGGCACCAACCAGAGGCCGCTGCCGCCGAGACCGGCATGTCTCGTCACATCCGGATCGCCCGCCACCGTCTCGACGGACGCAATTGCGATCCCACGGATGGCCCGTGGCCAGCCCTGGCCTCCCCATGGTTTGCCGAAGGTCGATGACAGTCCGCGGCCGAAGTGCTCGGACGTTCGACCGACGGGGGTCCCGTCCTCGTCCAGATGCAAGGTGAACCGCGGCATGTGCTGGGCGGAGCCCGCCTCGAGCACCGCCGTGACCGCGGCACCGGTGACGTCGCCGAGCTTCAGCCGATGCTGAGTTGCTTCCGCCGAGCCGCCCTGCACAGCGGTGGGTTTGATGATGTCGACGTCCAGTGAGACGGCCTCCATCGCCGCCGGCCGTCGCTTGCCCCGTCCCATCCACGCGTGGACGGCCCAGCGACCCGACGGGAGGCGAGACACCATCGCCGCTTCCTCCGGCGCGTGACAGAGGAGGATCTCGTCACGCGCCCGGGACAGGGCGACGTAGCGCACCCGCATCTCGGCCGCCGGATCGTCGTCCAGGTCTCGCCGCTCGTCGGCCGGGACGATCAATACGCGATCGAATTGGAGCCCTTTGGCGCGGTGGACGGTTGACACCACGACGGCCGCGTCGTCCGTCGCAGCCAGTCCCAGGGGCGCGGCGCCTGCGCGAAGCGCACGACGGAGCGCGCCGAGATCGAGGTGGTCCCGGTCCCGCGTGCGACGCTCCGCCTCCTTGAGGGTCACCCAAGCATCGACGGGGTCCACGTCTGCAGTGGCCTCTTCTACGAGTGCAGTCACCTCGTCCCGGTCGAGGACGGACGAATCGACTGCACCGAACGCCGCGCCGATCCAGCTGGCAACTCCGACGTCCTCCAGGGGTCGTCGCAGGACGTGCCGGACGCCGGCTTCACGAAGTCTCTGAGAGACCGTCAGCGCCTGTCCGTTGGTGCGACACAGCACAGCCGTTGTCTGCGGGCTTCGGTCGACGAGGTTGGTAGCGCCTGGCAGCGGTCCCAGGTCGAGCAGCTCGTCGATGAAGTCGGTCACCCGCTCACGTGCCGCCGCGCCATCGCCCAGTCGACGGACGACCTCACCGAGGTCGACCACCGCCAGGGGGTCCTTGCCACGAGCGCGGTAATCGACGTCCAGTGCCGTCCTACGAGCACCCAGCTCGTCCACGAGGCCGGCCATGAGCTGCCCCGACGAGACCTTCGACGTCGACTCGTCCAGCTGCCAGTCGTAGATCGCCTGGAGAGGGTCGCCGAGAGCCGTGAAGCCGGAGTCCGCCTCCAGCTCGCCCAGGAGCGCAAGGGCCAGTTCCGCGCGGTCCCCGACGAGATCCTGGACCTCGTCGAGCAGGACGTGGCGGAGGGCCGACACCCGATCCGGCGGGTCGTCCCGCAGGACGGCCGTTGCAGCTCGGATCCGTCGGTCGAAGCTCCCGACGGACGACGGGTCCTCACCTGCCTCCAGGAGGATCTGGGTCGCGAACGAGTCGAAGGTGCTCACCGCGACCAGCCCGTGGCCCCGGTCCTCGAGCCGACGACGCGCAGCCGCCACGGCAGCACGGGAGAAGGTGAGGACCAGTAGCTCGTCCGAGGGCTGAAGCCCGTGGACGTCGACCAACTCCCGAACCCGGCCCGCTATGACCTCCGTCTTGCCGCGGCCGGCACCGGCGGTCACCAGCAGGCGGTCCGTCGGTTCGGCCTCGACGACGGCGAGCTGACTGCTGTCGAACTCCACGCTCACGCGTGGTCCTGCCAGAGGGCGTCGAAGTGGTGGAAGGCGAGCTGCTCGCCGAACGCGTCGATGTTGTCTCTCACGTTGACGATCAGCACCTCTTCCGATCCGCCGTTCCGCGGTCCTCGGAGACCTCGACCGATCATCTGCTGGTAGCGGTTCAGGCTGAACGTGGGGCGCACGACGTAGACGGCACCCACCTTGGGTGCGTCAAACCCCTGCGACAGGACGTTGTAGTTCGTCAACACCCTGATGTCGCCCGATTGGAACTGACGGATCCGCTCACGGCGTTCGGCCGGGGTGGTGTAGCTCGAGATGGCCGCCGCCGGCAGACCTTCGGCGTCCAGGACCGAGGCCAAGATCTCCGCGTGCTGTACGGAGGCGGCGAAGACGAGCGCCGTGGACTTCCGGCCGACCTGGAGCAAGGAGTCGATGATCCGGTGGTTCCTGTCCTCGTCCCGAGCCACCTGTGCCAGGTCGATGCGGTTCTCGAGCAGGTGGGAGCCATCACCGTCGTCCGTACTGCTCGAGAACCGCAGTGGCGTCAGACGCATGCCCTCGAGCTCTTCGTGCCGTACGCGGGCGAGGATGCCGAGCCGCTGGAGGTGGAGGTGCGGGTCCTCCCCACCGAAGAGCCCGTCGGTCAGGAGGTTCCCGTCGTAACGGTTGACGAGCTGCTTCGTCTGCTCCTCGTTGGTCCCGCGGTACGGGGTGGCTGACAGGCCGAGCAGGGGGCGGTCACGTTGCCGAGTGCCACGCTCCAGCCAGTTGAACAGTGCCGTGTACGTCTTCGACACGGAGGTGTGCGCCTCGTCGACCACGACGATCGATGCTCGCTTCAGCCAGTCGTACCGCTCCTTGGTCGAGACGGAGCTCAGCTTGTCGTCGGTGGCGACGACGACCTGCGCTCCGCCCTTCGCCTGCGCGGCGTCGTTGGAGGCCCAGAGCCGGTTGACGGTGAGACTCGTTCTGTGCGCCCCGGCGGCCCGCCACACGTACGACCAGGTCTCGACTGCTTGCTCGCAGAGCTCATCGCTCTGAGCGATCCAGACGACGAGGGCGTCCGGATCCTCCTCGCGGATGTGGTCGATGATCGCTTCGACCGCAACGCGCGTCTTGCCCGAACCGGTCGGCAGCGCGACGAGTCCTCGGCTCAGGCCCTTCGCGCGGAGCACCTCACGGACGCGTGCGACGGTGTCGGCCTGGTAGTCGTGGAGTTCCGGCAGCCGGACCGGGCCGTCGACGACCTGCACGGCCGCTCGCTGCGGGGTGCTCGATCCCGCGAACTCGTCGGGAAGCCCGAGCTTCTCCGTGAACGCCGCGGCGTTGCTCCCACCGTTGAGCGCGGTGGGCACGGTGATGCCGCGCGCCTCGATGGCCGTGCTGAGCTTGCGGATGATCTGGGTTCCGGCTGCCGTCCGCGCCATTCGTGCGATCTCGACCGCCTGCAGCTTGCGGTGCTGACGTGCCTCCGCGACCTCGATCGCCGCCGCCGGCACGAGCTTGCGCAGCTCGTCCTCGCCGGCGAGCGCGAGGAGCTTGTCGTCCACAGACGTCGCGGCTCGGACCTTCTTCGCGATCTCGCTCTGCTCCCGGCGAAGACCGATCTCGATCGTCTGTTGGAGCTGTCGTTGATCCAGGCCCAGGCGGAATCCGACGTTCACCGCGTCGAGCAGTTCGGCCGACGACATGTCGTCCCTGAAGTAGAGGACCTCGCTCTCGCTGACGGACCGACGGTCCGTCACGGAACGGGTGGAGCCCTCCTCCGCGACGACCTCGATCGCCAGCTCCGTGCACGGCACCAGCGTCGAGGAGGACGACATCGCCGGAGCGGTGACGCGCAACCCCGGAAAACGGTCCACCGCTGGAAGCGGCTCGCCAGACGGGGCGGCCAGAACCGTCCGGCGCAGCATCGCGCGCGCGTCACCGAGTCCCCAGACCGTACGGAGGACCTCGGCGTCCTTCTCCGAATCGACCAGGACGACGTCGACCGACTCCTTGAGGAGCGAGTAGGCGACAGGATCGTCGGTGACGACGACCTCGACGGACGGTGCATCGACCACCCCGCCGCCGGGCCGCTCGACACGGAGGGTCGGCGGACGTGAACAGCCGGCGCGGGCGGCGGCACTGAGCAGGCGATGGGCTCGGGGGACACCGAGTGCTTCCTGAGCGACCACGAGAAAGCGCGCCCACCAGTTCGCGTCGAGCGAGCGACGCAGGTCGAGCGCAGCCAGACCGGAGGAGTCCAGCCCGACGGGGACCGGCAGGAGGTCCGCCGACACGTCGTCCGTCGGGGCTACGGCGTCGGACACCGGACAGGGACCGAGAGGTGTGTCCACCATCCCGTGTTGCCGAACCCACCAGATGCCGGGATTGACGACGAGTTGGGGCTCGATGCTGCCTCGTGCCTCGGAGAAGACCGTCCAGTTCTGCTGCGTCAACGCCAGGATCTCGCGGGTCATGGCGACACGGCCGGGCGTCGACAGGCGGGGGAGTAGATTCAGATGGACCGCCGTCGGGCCTGGGCGAGCGGCGATCGACCCCGGCGACACGCGCACTGCACGCGACTCCGCTGCGGCGACGAAGGTCGACCTGGCGTGCTCAAGCCACTGTAGGAACCACGGCTCCTCGACGGAGCGATTCGCCAAGCGTGGTCCGGCGACGGCACCGAGCCTCGTGAGGATCTGGTGGTCCTCGGCGTGGAACCGCATGTCGATCGCCAAATCGGCATCCCGGGAACCGTCCGACGGGACGACGGTCCCCGGGAGCAGGCAATCGCTGAGAGGCGCGGGCTTGGCCGCCATGGTCCTGACGGGTGTACGACCTGGACCGAACCCCGAGGAGAGCGCACGCACGGCCTCCTCGGTCGGCACGCGGCGCGTCAACGACCAGAGCCGCCCGACTTCAGGACCGGAGATCGGTCCCTCGACCATCTGCGCGATGTGCCCGGTCAAGCGGCCGAGTGCGTCGAGGGGCCGTATGCCCAGGCGGCTCAAGGCCGCGGCCGTCTCGTCGTCCCGAGCCAGATCGCCGTGCACGAGATCCGGAGCCGTCGTCGTCTCGTCCGGCTCCGGCATGAAGATCTTGCCCGGGACGGGAGCGGCGTAGCTGCCGTCCGAGCACAGGACGGACCGGGCCCGTCGGACGGCGGTGAGCTGGTCCGCTTCCTTGGCGTTGATCTGGTCGGCGAGGTGCACGGCGACCATGGAGCCTCGGGTGCCGGAGGCGGCCAGGGCCTCCAGCCACTGCTCGGTCGTCGACTCAGGGGTGCGCGTCAGCTCGTAGAGCCGCGTCGCCTTGGCCCGCCGTTCGGTTCCCTTGTCCACCGACGGGTGGATCCAGTCGGTCGGACCGCCCTCGACGGCTGCCCACATCGACGTCCACCGGTCGCGCTCAGCCAGGAAGCGCGGGCTCATCTGCACGTCAGCGAGCCGACGCGGGGTCCCGGTCATGTCGGGAATGCAGGCCGCGGCTGCGACTGCTCGTGTGACAGGTTCGTTGAGGGCGTCGTCCGCCCAGGACCGGATCTCCCTGCCGCGGGCCGGGAGGATCTCGAGGATGCTGCACGGATCTTCCGGGTCGCTCAGCTGATGGAAGTGCGAGGCGACGATCTCCGGCAGGACCTTCTCGAAGATCTCCCGGTTGTACGGCCCGTCGAGGATGTCGTGGCGGTCTTCCGTCGTCTTGAACGGCGCGTTGACGATGCCGCTCAACGTGGTGCGCGAGTTCGTGGGGAAGAAGGCCCAGAACTGGCCGGCCACCGAGCGGCCACGGTCCGGCACCGCCCAGACGACGTCGATGCGGTCGCGCCCGGCGATCTCCCCGGCATCTGCACGCGCGGCAGGGGAAGGCCGATGCTCTGCGCGGAAGACGTGCCACCCGGTGCTGCCGCCCGAACCGATGAGCTCGACGCGGTGCTCCTGCCGCTGGGCCGTCCAACTACGACGCTTGTCCGTGGTGCGATCGTCCAGGTCGAGCTGACGTACGTGCGGGCTGAAGAGCATGAACTCCGCGGGAAAGCGCTGGAGCTCGTCCGACAGCCAGTCGACGTCCGGCCGCAGCGGGAGGCGGACGACGGTGGTGCACCACTCCATGAGCTCCGCCAGTACGGCATCGTCAGCGGCAGCCTGCTCCGCGTCGATCGGCTCGGCGAGCCGGAGTACCGGCGTTCGTTTCGCGGTTGGGACCACCTCGAGGATGCGACGCCGGGACTGGTCCCGGTCCCACCGAAGGGACCCTGAGGTGGAGAGGATCTCTGGGCGGTCGCTGAGTCCCAGGACGGACTTAAAGCCGAGGCCGAAGCGACCGATCTGATCGCTGCGCTTGGTGGAGAGGTGGGACGCCATGAGGGCTGCGACTCCCGAAGGCCGCAACGGTTGCCCCTCGTTCGCGCAGTAGAGGGCAGTCGAGGTCAGGACGATCGAGACCCGGCCCGGGCTGGAGATCATCGCGTCGGCGCTGTTCTGCAGCAGTTCGTGGAGCTGCTTGCGGCCGTAGCCGCCTTCGACGTTCGAGATCTCGATCCCGGCGTCCTGCTCGACCAGATTGGGCTTGGCTCGGTACGCATCGAGACACTGGCGGGCCTCCGTGATGACCGCCCGACCGACCTCGCCATCGGCCTCGGCCCATCGCTTGCTGCTCACACTTGCCTCATTCGTCCCCGTTGACAGTCGTCGGGGGCCGCGCGCCCGACACGGCCGGTTGCTTCAGACCTGAGTCCAGCCGACCGCGGACGACGCTATGCGTGAGGAGCGCTCCACTCCAGCCCCTGTGATCGGATTCGTTCCGATTGGTGAGTGTGGGTCGTGTGGTGCTCGTGGGTCGGTCCGTCGGGGCGAGAGAGATGGAAGGTCGGTCAATAGGGAAGAAGCGTGTGGACGCCTGCTCGTTGCGGCCATTTTTGGCGAGCCGTAGAAGTTCCCCCTCGCCGGTCACCCTCTCAGCGCGCCGGCATGCCCAGGAGGCGGGCAGGCGGTCGTCATGCAGGGGTGGCTCTCGGCGGCCGCGCATGAGAGGCGCTCCCGCCGAGGCCCGAGAACCAGACCGTCAGCTCGCGCTAGCAGGGGACAGGATGTGGCTGGTGCCGTCGGGTCGGCGAACGACTTCGAGAACCTGTCGGTTACCCGTCGTCACAACGCCGAGCGCATCCGGCAAGCGTGAGAAGTTGGCTGCCATGGTCGCCAAGGCGCGGTCGAGCTCCATCGCCTCCCCGCCCTGCCACGGGAACTTGTACGTGATCGGCGGCGCTGCCAACGTCCAGAGGAGCTCCTGGAGACGAGCTTGCGCGTCCGCGTTGGATCGGAGGCCGACAGCGAGCCCCTCCTTGAGGTGGCCGAAGGGCTCGTCGGGATGTCGGAGGGCTGTTTCTGCTCCTGCGATGACCAGCGCCCTGCTGTCCAGAGCCAACGCGCGGTAGAGCTGCGCTATGCGTTCCGGGAAGCGGACATACTCGTTTCGTGTGTCCTTCCCGGACAGGGCGGCTCGCATGTCGTCCATGGCCACCCCGCCTGATGACGGCAGGCCCTCGGCGGCGGACTCCCATCGCTTGAGCCATGTCAGGCCGCGCTTCTTGATGGTCCTGAGGTTATCCACGGCCGGACCGAGTCCGAGCGCATCCGGGATGCTGACGCGATCGATCAGCGCCGCGCTGCTCAGCATGAGCGCCTCCTCGGCGCCGCCGAGTTGGGCATCGAGCGTCTCGTCGTTGTCGCGCTGAAGGGCGGCGATTCCCTCCTGGATCAGCTGGAGCTTCTGCTCCTGCTGATGACGTGCCAGCATCTCTGTGCCGACGGCCACCGCCATCAAGCCGAGGAGTGGGCCTAAAGCAACGCCGGCGGCAGTACCACCGCCTGCCACGGTGATCAGCCGCGCCTGCCCGGCGATCTTGGAACTTTCACCGCCGCGAACCAAGCCCCGGAATCCGCCGCCGACGGCTGGGACCAGATCGCGCAGTGTTGACCCGGTCGGCAGTTCCAGTCGGAACAAGGTCGTGCCGGACCGTGCCGCCGCATCGCCGGTGCGCGAGAGAATGGTGCCCAGCTGCTGCGACAGGACGCTCGTACCGCGGAGAGCAGACCCCCAGGCGTCGGGCGTGCGATCAGGAGCCTTGGCCCACGTGACGAGCAGTCCCTCTCCCTCGGCGAGCAGATGCCAGGGGTCCCTGCGGGACATGACGTCGTGCTCCGGGTGGAGGGGGATGACGACGCCTTCGGGCTGCTGCTCGTCACTCACGTAGGCACCTTCGTCTTCGTCCGGTCGCCGTGCAGAGGCACCGCGTGATGGTCATGGAGGCGGGCCGCCAGTGATCCCGTTGGCAGGTGAGGGCCCAACGTGGCTGTACAGCTACTCAGCAGCGGAGTGAACCACGAAGTCCCGTCTCGCCCCTGAACTTATGCGGCTACTGCGGCTGGAGTGACCAGGAGTAGGAGGCAAGCGCCTGCATGGTCCAAGTCATCGGCGACCGAGCTGTCGGGCAGCCCCTCCGCGACCACCTGGCCGACCGTCACCCCGCCTCCGGACACGCGCCCCTCCCCGACCTCAGGCATCTCGTGCAGGCGTTCCGCTCCGAACGTGTTGTGCCGATGAGCACCGAAGGCGCGCATGTACTACCGCCACTTCCCACGGGTGACTCCTCAGGACGACGGCCTGTGGTGGGAAGCGTGACGCGCGCGACCAGGAAGGTGGAGATGTCTGCTCACACGTCCCTGCCCGAGCTCCTTCGCAGGCCGCCGGAAATCTCGAACGTCGATGCGACCCCCGACTTCGCCAACGGCCTCGGTAGCGCCGTCGTCCGTTGTGTCTTCAGAGGTCAGCGCGTGGTTGCCGTCGACTCGGACACCAAGACGCGGGTTGGTGCGCTCTTGGACCTCGTCGATCTTCACCTGCAGGGTGACGACTCGGTCGGCGACTCGGCGGTCGCGTCGGACGAGGTGACCCTCCTCGTCGCCGACAACCGCTGGGAAACGGAGGCCGAAGGGGCGCTGCGGACGCTCGCTGCGCAGCTGGACACGACATTCCGGGTCGACCTCCGCTGGCTGACGACCGACGGCGAAGTCCTGCCCATCACGACGAGTGGCCTCGATGACCTCGGCGATCACCGGAAGTACCACTACACCCGGTGGCGCGAGCTCCTCTTGCGCGTCGAGAACCGCTCGTCGCCGCTGGTCCAGGCGGTGCTGGCCGTGGTTCCGCGTGACGACTTCCGGGTTCCGCGCGACGACTTCCGCGGCTACCCGATGCTGTCGCGCAAGGGGTACTGGTCCCGTCGTCTGGAAGGCCTCGAGGTGGCGCAGATCGGGCCCCGCCGAGGCGCCGTCGATGTGGGCAAGCACCGCGACGGTGGACCGGGGCCTGAGCGGGCCACGTGGCTGACGGTCGAGCCCACGGGACGGTTGGCCGTCATCGACGATCCGCGTTCGGTGAACCGTGCGGCTCGAGCGATCACCCAGTTCGCTGAGCGGTGGCACTCAAACGTAGTGAAGCTGGGCGACAGGCAGAACGAGCACGCCTTGGAGTCGCGGATTCTCCGCGGCGTGGTGCTGATCAGTCATAATGGGCAAGAGTCGCTGGACGTCCTGCTGGCTCTAGCGCCGAGGCGGGTCAGCTGGGGCAGTCAGTTTCCCACCCGCTGGGGAATGCCGACGTCGAGAGCGGCGCGCTACCTCGACGCGATCATGCGCAACGGATCGACTCCTTGGGCGTTGGAAATCAAGGTCAGCGGCGGAGCCGGGGTCGGGCAGTACTACCGGCACGCGGTCGCGCAGGCGGTGCTGTACGGCCACTTCATCCGCCAGGCGGCCTACCTCGAGCCGTGGTTCGAGCGTTTCGGTCTGAACCGGGTGGCGTGCAGGACCAGCCGTCGTGGTCCCCGACTTCCGGCCCAAGCAGGACCGTTGGCGGCAGCGGCTGCAGTCGGTCTGCGACGCCTTCGGCGTCGAGCTCATCACCGTGCCCGAGCGTTTCGCCACGGTCGGGGAAACCGAGTGACCGCCGGGCACAGCTCGTCGCAGATGGACCCCTTGGTCAGCCTTGTGCTCTGCTCGACGGCAGTGGCTGTGTGGACGTGGGGGAGCTGTCCGCACTCGTCGATCGCGACTGCGAACCGGACATGTGGGTTCTTGGGATAGCGGGCGGCGTCGAGGTCGGCAGCGTGAAGAGCGCGACGTGTCTGATGTTCCCGTTCACGACCGTTGACTTCTGGGCGCTCGTCGACGAGGTCGGGCAAGCAGAATTCGTGCGTCTCGAGGAGGCAGGATCCTGATGGGTGACTCAGGGGCGCTGGCCGGCGACGATCGCATCTCGGTGTGGTCGCGGATGGCACGCGAAAAACTCATCGATACGGCGCGGAGCTACCACGCCGTCATCACATACAGCGAGCTGGCAGAGCACGTACAGGACGCATCCGGCGTGCACACGAACCAGTTGATGCGGTACTGGATCGGCGGTGTGTTGTTCCGGGTCGCCGAGGACTGCGCCCAACGGGGCGAACCCATGCTCTCCGCGCTGTGCGTCACCCAAGGCGGTGCTGTCGGAGGTGGCTACGTCGAGGCCATTGACACCGTGTACGGGTACCGGCCCGAGCTGCCGGACGACCACGCGGCCGAGCAGCGGCTGCTCTGCTACCGGTACTTCGGCGCGGACGTGCCGCCGGACGGTGGTGTTCCCGCAGTGACCCCGCAGGTTCAGGCCCGGCGGGACAAGGCGCGCTCCGCCCGGCAGCCGGCCCGGCGGGGTGGGGTCTGCCCGAGCTGTCACATGGAAACGCCGCTCTCTGGCATCTGCGGCCACTGCTCGTAGCTGCCGGAGGCCCTCAGACGGGCAACGACGACTTCGGCCGTCCGTTGTACAAGGTCGTGAAGGGCGGACGGGGCGACCGGGTACGCACGGTCGCGGAGGAGCGCACCTCCGCGAACCGTGCCGACCGCAGCGCCCGGGCAACCGGCCTGCTTGTCGGCGGTGCGGTCGGTTGGCGGCAGAGAGGGCGTTGTGCGGCGAGCTGGGACCACGCTGCGAGGGGTGGCCGTGTCCTGATGAGGATGCCCGGGATGCCACAAGCGGGCGGACGCGGTCCGACGGCACGGCAGGTACAGGCCTGTCCGCACTGCCACGTCGAGCTCCCGGCCACCGGCTCGTGCGGCTTCTCCTGCTGCTGAGGGCAGCGCTGAGACAGACGCGCCGAACCCTCGCTTGCCTCCGTCGAGCGGCCGAGGTCGCGCTCGGCTACGCCTCGCCCTCGACGCTGACCGTGACCGGCGCATGGTCGCTCTGGCCGGACGCGATCCACACGTCGAAGTCGCCGACCTCTGCCGTCGCGTCCGAAGCCCAGGCCAGGGGCACAAAGACGTGGTCGATGTGGAACGGCTGGTCCTGCCGCCGGTGGTGGAAGTAGGTCGGCTCGGTTGGCTGCTCGCCGATCTCGAGCCCGCGGCTCACCCGGTAGGCGTCCACCAGGCCCAGGCCGTCCAGCCGGCGCTCGACCCGGTCGTACTGCTTCTGGCTCGAGGAGATCGGCGCGTTGAGGTCGCCGGCAAGCACGGTCGGCGCATCTGCGGAGAACTGCTCGACCCAGTCCACCGCCCGGTCGAGCTGTGCAACGTAACCGGGCGTGCCCGGGAACACCACCGTCCAGACCGCCACCAGCGTGAACGACGTCGGGCCGCTGACCCGCACCGGCAGCACCCACGCGGGCGCAGACCCGGCGTCCTCATGCAGCGCGACCGACCAAGGCTCCCGTGCGACGACCACCAGTTCTTTCGCACTGTCTGCCCACACCCGCTGGCCCAGTCCCGACACCGCGCGACCGTCCGCAGCGGTCGGCCAGGCCGCTGGCGCCGTGCCCTCGCAGACGACTGCCACGTCGACGTCCAGGTCGAGCAGATGCGGCAAGTAGGTGTCGAACTTCCCGCAGCAGTTCCAGGTGGCCAGCTTCACCCGAGCATCAGACCAGCCGGACGCCGGCCACCGAAGCGGACTCACCCGGAGGTGCCAGGCCGTGGCGTCGGCCACCTCAGCCGGCGCAGCGGTGACCCTGGTCTCGGACGGTCCCGCCTGACACGTCCCGGCAACCAACCCGTGGGACCGTGGGGTACGTGACTGACGCGACCCCCGGCGCCGCGCCGATCCACGAGCCCACCCCCCAGCAGGACGACAAGCCTCGTAGCGCCGAGCACGCGCGTCTGGCCGAGTCCGCCGACATGTCCGCCCCGTGGCGGATGTGGGGGCCGTACCTGGCCGGCCGGCAGTGGGGCACCGTCCGGGAGGACTACTCCGCCGACGGCGACGCCTGGGCGTCCTTCCCGTTCGACCACGCCGTCGCCCGCGCCTACCGCTGGGGCGAGGACGGCCTGGGCGGCCTCTGCGACCGCTACGGCTTCCTCAACTTCTCCGTCGCGATGTGGAACGGCAAGGACCCGGTGCTCAAGGAGCGCCTGTTCGGGCTGACCAACGCCGAGGGCAACCACGGCGAGGACGCCAAGGAGCACTGGTGGGCCGTCGACGGCACTCCCACCCACTCCTGGATGCAGTGGCTCTACCGCTACCCGCAGGCTGAGTTCCCGTACCAGCAGCTCCGGGACGAGAACGCCGGCCGCAGCAAGCTGGAGCGCGAGTACGAGCTCGCCGACACCGGCGTCCTGGACGAGGACCGGTTCTTCGACGTCCAGGTCACCTACGCCAAGAACGCGCCGGACGACGTCTGCATCGTCGTCACCGCCACCAACCACGGGCCGGACGCCGCGCCGCTGCACCTGCTGCCGCAGGTCTGGTTCCGCAACACCTGGTCGTGGGGCGGCGACAAGCGCCAGGGCGTGCTCACCCAGCTGCTCGCGCCCACCCTCAGCGTCAACGGCCTGGAGGCGATCGAGGCCGAGCACGGCTTCCTCGGCCGCTACGTCCTCGCCGCCGAGGGCGCGCCGAACGTGCTGTTCTGCGACAACGAGACCAACGCCGTCGAGCTCTTCGGTGCCGCCCGCAACGCCACCAAGTACACGAAGGACGGCATCAACCGGTGCGTCGTCGAGGGTGACGAGACCGCCGTCAACCCCGCCGACACCGGCACGAAGGCCGCTTTCTGGTACCAGTGGGACGCCGTCCAGCCCGGCGAGACGGTCAGCGTCAAGCTGCGGCTGCGCAAGCCCGATCCGGACGACGACACGTTCGGCCCCGAGTTCGACGCCGTCCTGCAGAACCGCAAGCACGAGGCCGACGAGTTCTACGCCGACGTCATCCACCCGAGCTTGTCCGCCGACGACCGGCACGTCGCCCGCCGGGCCTACGCCGGCCTGCTGTGGACCAAGCAGCTCTACCGCTTCGACGTCGCCCAGTGGCTCGACGGCGACCCCGACGTCCCGGCGCCGGAGAAGCGCCGGGCAAAGGGCGGACGGAACACCGGCTGGCGCCATCTCGCGCTGGCCGACGTCATCTCCATGCCCGACGAGTGGGAGTACCCGTGGTTCGCCGCGTGGGACACCGCCTTCCACTGCATCCCGCTGGCGCACGTCGACCCCGACTTCGCCAAGGAGCAGCTGCTGCTCATGTGCCGCGAGTGGGCGATGCACCCCAACGGCCAGCTGCCGGCGTACGAGTGGGCGTTCGGTGACGTCAACCCGCCGGTGCACGCCTGGGCTGCCTGGCACGTGTACCGGATCGACGGCTACCACGACCAGCAGTTCCTCATCCGGGTGTTCACCAAGCTGCTGATGAACTTCTCCTGGTGGGTCAACCGCAAGGACGCCGACGGGTCGAACGTCTTCGAGGGCGGCTTCCTCGGGATGGACAACATCGCGCTGTTCGACCGGTCGGCGCCGCTGCCGCCGGGCTACAAGCTGGAGCAGTCCGACGCCACCAGCTGGATGGCGTTCTACTGCCAGCAGATGCTGAAGATCGCGCTCGAGCTGTCCCGCACGGACCAGGCGTGGGACGGCGTCGCGACCAAGTTCTTCGAGCACTTCCTCGCCATCTCGCAGGCGATGAACGCCTTCGGATCGCACGAGGCGAAGCTCTGGAACGAGGAGGACAGCTTCTTCTACGACGTCCTGGTCGCCCCGGACGGGACGACGGAGCCGCTGCAGGTGCGCTCGATGGTCGGGCTGCTGCCGATCCTGGGCACGACCGAGATCCCGCAGTGGGTGAGCCAGCTGCCGGACGTCGCCGACCGGGTGCGGTGGCTGCAGAAGCGGCGGCCGGAGCTGATGCGCCCGCTGCGCAGCCGCTCGACGCCCGAGGGCCGCAAGATGCTGCTCTCGCTCGTCGGCAAGGAGCGGTTGACGCGGATCCTGCAGCGGATGTTCGACACCGAGGAGTTCCTCTCCCCGTTCGGCATCCGGTCGCTGTCCAAGTCGACCGGACAGGTGTTCGCCAACGTCGGCGGGCGGGACGTGTCGATCGAGTACGAGCCGGGGGAGAGCCGCACCAAGCTGTTCGGCGGCAACTCCAACTGGCGCGGCCCGATCTGGTTCCCGGTGAACGTGCTGCTGGCGGACAAGCTGCGCACGCTGGGCCGGCACTACGGTGATTCGTTCACCATCGAGATCCCGACCGGCTCGGGGAATCGCTGCACGTTGGTGGAGGCCGCGGACCTGATCGACAACTCGCTCACCGCGCTGTTCCGCCCGGTCGACGGCAAGCGCCCGGCCGACGGCAAGCGGATCGAGTCCAGCGACTCACCGCTGTGGCGCGAGCACCCCACGTTCAGCGAGTTCTTCGACGGCGACACCGGCGAGGGCCTGGGCGCCACCCATCAGACCGGCTGGACGGCGCTGGTGGCGCACCTGCTCAACCCGCGGTTGCCGGCGGATCCGCGCTGGGGTTGAGGGCTCGGGGCCGCAGTCGCGACTCCGGCCGTGCGCCGCCGCCTCGAGGACGAGCGCGCCGAACGCGCTGGTCACATCCGCGGGAATGCCCCCCGGAGCTGTTCATCAGCGGGGGCGCTGCCCTGGACGTCGAGGGAGCCGGCCCCCGCTGCGCAGCGGCCCTGCGCTGCGGCGGTTGGTTTGACACCCCCGTGGACCCTCCATAACGTCGTTCCTCGTGACTGCGGCCGCAAGCCGCGTCCGGCGTGCACGAGATCACGTTGGCGTAGTGGCGCGGCCCTGTCGAAGACTCCGAATCGAAGACAAGGGGAGACGTGAGCAATCACTCGAGCCAGGCAGTGCGTGGATCGAAGCGACGGAAGCTGGGCGCCGCGGGTGTCGTCCTCGGTCTGGGCCTCGTGACCGCCTGTTCCGCCACCGAACCGGGTACCGGCGCGGCGACCGGTGGTGGCAGCACGCTGGACAGGATCGAGGACGAAGGCACCATCCAGGTCGGGTTCGCCAACGAGCGCCCCTACGCCTACCGCGAGAACGGCGAGCTGGTGGGGCAGTCACCCGCCGTCAGCGGCTACATCTTCGACCAGATCGGCGGCATCGAGCTCGAACCGAACCTGTTCGAGTTCGGCTCGCTGATCCAGGCGCTGAACTCCGAGCGGGTCGACGTGGTCACCGCCGGGATGTTCATCACCCCGGAGCGCTGCGAGCAGGCGGCGTTCAGCAACCCCGTGTACGTGGCCACGACGGCCCTGCTGGTCCCCGCCGGCAACCCGATGGGCCTCACCGACTACCAGTCCGTTGCTGACAGCGACGCCGTGCTGGCGGTGATGAACGGTGCGGTCGAGGTCGAGCAGGCCCGCGCCAACGGCATCCCCGACGACCGGCGGCAGATCGTCCCCGACCAGCAGTCGGGCCTGGACGCGGTGAAGTCCGGCCGTGCCGACGCCTTCGCGCTGACGGCCATCTCGCTGCGGGCACTCGCCGAGAACGACGCGGGCGTCGAGGTCGCCGAGGCCTTCGTCCCCGTCGTGGACGGCGAGGAGCAGCTCGGCGCCGGCGCGGCGGTGTTCCGCCAGGGCGACGACGAGCTGCGGGAGGCCTTCAACGCCGAGCTGGCCGAGCTGATCGAGAGCGACCAGTGGCTCGAGCTGGTGGAGCCGTACGGGTTCACCGAGGCCGAACGGCCCGATCCGGACCTCACCGCCGAAGAGCTCTGCCAGGGCTGAGCCCTTGCTGCAGGAGCTGATCGATGCCGGCCCCCTGTTCCTGCGGGGGGTCGGCATCACCATCCTCTACACGTTGCTGGCCGCGGTCTCCGCGCTGGTCGTCTCGTTCGTGTTCGGCCTGCTGGCCATGTCCCGGTCGGTGGTCGTCCGCGGCGTGACCCGGGCCGTCGTCGAGTTCTTCCGCGGCACGTCGCTGGTCGTGCAGCTGCTGTGGATCTTCTTCGTGCTGCCCCAGCTGGGTCTGCGCTTCGAGGCCATGGCCGCCGCGACCCTGGCGTTCGCCCTCAACTTCGGTGCCTACGGGTCCGAGATCGTCCGCGGGGCCCTCACGTCGGTACCCGTTGCCCAGTGGGAGGCCACCGTCGCCCTGGGCTTGGGGCGGGTCCAGCGGATGCGACGCATCCTCATCCCTCAGGCGATCCCCGAGATGATCCCGCCGTTCGGCAACCTGCTGGTGCAGATCCTGAAGAGCTCGTCCCTGCTGTTCATCGTCGGTGTCACCGACCTGACCTTCGAGGTCAACCAGCTGCGATTCGAACTCGGCAGCCTCGCGGCCTTCGGGATCGCACTCGTCGTGTACTTCATCCTCGCCCAGCTGCTGCTCGCCGGTATGCGGTTCTGGGAGAACCGCGCGGCGGCCAAGGTCGGCAGGGGACCCCGAGCCGTGACGGTGACCGCCGATCCGCAGGCGGTGGCGAACTCGTGAACGAGAGATCGTTGTGGAACTGGGAGTACGCGTTCGACGTCCTCCCGGAGCTCGTGACCGCGTTCCTGAAGCTGACGCTGGGCATCACCGCGGCCGCGTCGCTGATCGCCGTCGTCCTGGGGCTCGTGCTCGCGCTGGGCCGGCGGTCGCGGACCCGGGCGGTCTCCTGGCCGGTGTACGGACTGGTCGAGTTCGTCCGCAGCACGCCGATCCCGATCCAGCTGTTCTTCGTGTACTACGCGTTGCCGGCGATCGGGATCCGGATCAGCGCCCTGATGACCGGCGTCCTCGTGCTGGGCGTCCACTACGCCTGCTACATGTCCGAGGTCTACCGGGCGGGCATCGACGCCGTGCCCAAGGGCCAGTGGGAGGCGTGCGTCGCGCTGTCCCTGCCGCCGCGACGGACGTGGCGAGCGGTGGTGCTGCCGCAGGTGGTCCGTCGGGTGCTGCCCGCCACCGGCAACCAGGTCATCGCCCTGTTCAAGGAAACCCCCTTCCTGATCGTCATCGGGGTGCTCGAGATGGTGACGGTCGCCAACCAGCTCGCGGCGGAGCAGTACCGCTACATCGAGCCGATCACCATCGCCGGCCTGATCTTCCTGGCGGCGAGCTACCCCACGTCGGTCGTGCTGAGAAGGTTGGAGACCCGCCTTGGCTACTGAGACAGCAGCGTCGCTCCCCCCAGGGGAGTCGGACGCGATGATCCGCTTCCAGGACGTCGTCAAGCGTTTCGGCGACAACACCGTGCTCGACGGCATGAACTTCACCGTCGCACCGGGGGAGCGGGTCACCCTCATCGGCCCCTCGGGCTCGGGGAAGACGACGATCCTGCGCCTGCTGATGACCCTCGAGGAGGTGACCGAGGGCGTCATCTGGGTCAACGGGGAGCCGCTCACCCACGAGCGCAAGGGGGACCGGTTGGTCCCGGCGTCGGAGAAGTACCTCCGCAAGGCCCGGCAGCGGATCGGGATGGTCTTCCAGCAGTTCAACCTGTTCCCGAACATGACGGTCATCGAGAACGTCATGGAAGCGCCGGTCTCCGTCCTCGGGCTCAGCAAGGCCGAGGCGCGGGCGCGGGGTGAAGAGCTGTTGGGCAAGGTCGGTCTGGTCGACCGCGCCGACGCCCACCCGACCCAGCTGTCCGGTGGCCAGCAGCAGCGGGTCGCCATCGCGCGGGCACTGGCGATGGAGCCGGAGATCCTGCTGCTGGACGAGGTGACGTCCGCGCTCGACCCGGAGCTGGTGGTCGACGTCCTCAACGTGCTGCGCGACATCGCGGAGACCACGGACATCACCATGCTGATCGTCACGCACGAGATGCACTTCGCGCGCGACGTCTCCCACCGCGTGATGATGTTCGACTCCGGGGTGATCGTCGAGGACGGCCCGCCGGAGAAGATCTTCAATGACCCCGACCACGACCGCACGCGCACGTTCCTCAAGGCTGTCCTCGAGGAGCGGTGACCGCAGGCACCGACCCGACGGCGATCGAGCCGCCGGACCCGGCGTGCTGCGGCGGAGTCACCGTCGACCCGCAGTGAGCTGACGCTCGGCTCCGGGGCTCCCCGCCGTCACGGTGGGGAGCCCCGGTCGTCGTGGCGCGGTCGGGGCCCGTCCTTCTCGACCAGGTCCCTGTGCTTCGCCGGGGACGGGCGGGCCGAACATCCGGGACTGCTCCTCGATGCCCCGGTCCCCCGGGTGGTGTCGTGCGCCTCGTGGTCATCGCACCCGCGGCCGGTCCGGTCATTCCGGTCTCCGCGCTGGTCGTCGCCCTTCGCGGGCGACGTCGCGGTGGCGGAGTCGGCTGACAGCGAGCTCCGCTGCCCATGGTCTCCGCGTGAGCGGTCCGATCGACCTCGATGAGGTTCACCGGCGCCACGTTCCGGGCGTGCGCAACCGCTTCGCCTACGCGGAAGGGCTGCTGCTGGCCGACACGTTCCGCGAGGCGGCACGCCGAACCGCCTGATCGACTCGCGTCGTCCCTGATCGCAACCGCCGTCCTCGCTGGGGTCCGCGGGACGGGTGGGGTGGGGGAGCTTGCGCCGGCCTGTCCTGCGCTGGACGGTGCGCCCGCCGCCTGACCATGGGAGGCCACAGCAGCGTCACGGGGGGCAGCGCATGTCGTTCCAGTCCGAGTCCGCCATCGAGCAGCTCCTGGCGCAGTGGGAAGCCCGGAACCCGGGCACCCCGGTCCGCCCGGTCGTGCAGCAGGCCATCGACCTCGGGTTCACCGTCGCCGAGCCCACCGGCTCTGCGCGGTACCTCCGCCTGGTCCACGACGCACCGACGGCCCAGCCGGTCACCCTCTACGTCGACGCCCTGCGGCTCACCGCCGCCGGCGCCGCCGTCCGGGAGACCGCGACCAGCCTGCCCGGCGCCGTCGTCCGGCCGCGCGACGTGCAGTTCCCGTTCGGCAGCGCCGATCCGTCCCGGATCCTGGCGACCTTCCGCGGCGTCGCCACGGGAGAACCGGTCGCGGCGGCGGCACCCGGAACCGCCGAGTTCACGCTGCCGGCGCCCCCGCCCACCCGCGAGTTGCCGGCCGTCTCCGCGCCCGAGCCGGCCGTCGCGCCCGAGCCGGCCGTCGCGCCCGAGCCGTCCGCCGCACCGGCGAACCGCCGGTCCCTCGCGCCCGCGCTGGTCGGCAGCTTCGTGCTGCTGCTGCTCGTCCTCGGCGCCGCCGCCGGAGGCGTCTCGGGCGCGTTGATGACCACCGGCCTGGGCGTCCTCGTCCTCGGCCTCGGCGCGCTCGTGGTCGGCCGCGCCCGCTGGGCGCTCATCGCCTCCCGCGCCATGGGTGGCGGGGTCGCCGCTCTCGGTGCCGTCCTGCTGCTCGCCGGCGGCGCCACCGCGCCGGACACCACCCCGGCCGCGGCCACCTCGACGCAGCCGTCCACCGCCCCGGCCACCAGCTCCGCCGCGGACGACGAAGCCGCCATCGCCGCCGCCGAGGCCGAGTTGGCCCGCGCCGAGACGCAGGAGGCCGCGAACGCGGCCGAGAACACCACCGGACTGCTCACCGACGCCGACGCGAACGCCGCCGTCACCGCCGCGCAGCCCACCACCGCGCTCGCCGCGCTGGCCGCCGTCGAGGTCAAGGGCCGCGCCCCGAAGACCGGCTACGACCGCGACGCCTTCGGCTCCGCCTGGACCGACGTCGACCGCAACGGCTGCGACACCCGAAACGACGTCCTCGCCCGCGACCTCACCGCCGAGACGTTCAAGCCCGGCACCCGCAGCTGCGTCGTCCTCACCGGCTCGCTCGCCGACCCCTACTCGGGGACGACCATCGCCTTCCAGCGCGGCCAGGACACCAGCTCCGACGTGCAGATCGACCACGTCGTCGCGCTCTCCAACAGCTGGCAGACCGGCGCGCAGGGCTGGGACGCCACCAAGCGCACCGCCTTCGCCAACGACCCGCTCAACCTGCTCGCCGTCGACGGGCCGCTGAACATGCAGAAGGGCGACGGCGACGCCGCCACCTGGCTGCCGCCGAACAAGTCCTACCGCTGCACGTACGTCGCCCGGCAGGTCGCGGTGAAGGTCAGCTACGGGCTCTGGATGACCCAGGCCGAGCGCAACGCCATCGCCACCGTGCTCGCCACCTGCCCGGCCGAGCCGCTGCCCGGCGGCGTGGTCGCCAACGTCCCCGCCCCCGCCCCTGCGCCGCGGGCGACGACCGCAGCTCCCAAGCCGGCCCCTGCCCCGGCCCCTTCCCCGGCCCCGGCGCCGGCCCCACAGCCCGTTCCCGCACCGGCTCCCGCACCGGCTCCCGCGCCCGGCCCGTCCTACGCGAACTGCACCGAGGTGAAGGCCGCCGGCGCAGACCCCATCTACCGCGGTCAGCCGGGGTGGCAGGACAAGTTCGACCGGGACGAGGACGGCGTCGCCTGCGAGTAGCCGCAACCCCAGCGGGTCGCGTGTGACTCGCGGGACGAGTGGTGTGACGACTCGGCAACGGCGCCGTGATTCGGCGGTTTCTGTCAGCAACGTCCTCGATGCTGCGCAGCAACACGGCTGCACCGGAGTCAGGAGAAGCGGGATGCGCGGGATCGTCGTCATCGACCAGCCGGTCGAGGACCGGGTGGTCGGCTGGCACGTCAACGTCGGCGAGGGACTCGAGTCGACGATGGCGGGCGCCTGGGTGCTGCCCTCCGACGACGACCGGATCGCCCGGCTGCTCGTCGGCCGGATCCTGGTGCCCACCGAGAAGGCCTCGCTGCGGTTCGGCCCCGGTGCCGACGCCGCCGCCCTGGCCGTCGCGATCGTCGCCGAGACCAGCGCGCTCGACGCCGCCTTCGCCGCGCACGTCGCGTCGCTGCCGTCGTCCAAGCGGAGCCTGGTCACCCCGCGCTGGCCGCGCATCCCGACCCGGCCGCGGCCGGAGACCGCCGGCGACCCGCTGGCCAGCGAAGCGCTCACCCTGGCCCGCTGGGTGGCCGAGCTGCTGACCGCCTGGGACCGGATCGAGAAGGAGCGGCTCACCCGCCCCTTCCTCGCCCCTCGCGGCGGCGAGGCCACCCGGGCGCTGCCGCCCGGCTGGCCGACCGTCGGCCGCCTGGCGCAGGCAGCCTGAACGCCGCTGGCCCGAATCCCGCACCATCGAGGTTTGGGTCACACGCAAGAGGCGGGTAGGCCCCAGGGTGGACGAAGCAGTCGACGCGAGGGGATCTCGCCATGAGTCAGACAGTCGCCGACGTCCTGTTGAACCGCCTCTCCGAATGGGAGGTGGACAAGGTCTTCGCCTACCCCGGCGACGGGATCAACGGGATCCTCGCGTCGTTCGGCGAGCAGGACGACCTCCAGTTCATCCAGTCCCGCCACGAGGAGATGTCCGCCTTCGAGGCGGTCGGGTACGCCAAGTTCACCGGCCGCGTCGGGGTCTGCATGGCCACCTCCGGTCCTGGTGCCATCCACCTGCTGAACGGCCTGTACGACGCCAAGCTCGACCACGTCCCGGTCGTCGCGATCGTCGGGCAGACCGACCGCAGCGCCATGGGTGGCTCGTACCAGCAGGAGGTCGACCTCCTGTCGCTGTTCAAGGACGTCGCGCACCACTACGTGCACGAGGTGAACGTCCCGGAGCAGCTGCCCAACGTCATCGACCGGGCGATCCGCACCGCGCTGGCGGAGCACGCCCCCACCGCGGTGATCATCCCGGCCGACGTGCAGGAGCTGGAGTACAGCCCGCCGACGCACGAGCACAAGATGGTGCCCTCCAGCCTCGGGCGCACCTCGTCCCCGACGGTGGTGCCGGACGACGCCTCGCTGCGGGCGGCGGCCGACCTGCTGAACTCCGGCAGCAAGGTCGCCGTGCTCGTCGGTCAGGGTGCCCGTGGCGCCAGGGCCGAGGTCGTCGAGGTCGCCGACCTGCTCGGCGCCGGCGTCGCCAAGGCGCTGCTGGGCAAGGACGTGCTCCCCGACGACCTGTCCTTCGTCACCGGCTCCATCGGGCTGCTGGGCACCCGCCCGACCTGGGAGATGATGAAGGACTGCGACACGCTGCTGACGGTGGGCTCGAACCTGCCCTACAGCGAGTTCTTCCCGGAGTACGGCCAGGCCCGCGGCGTGCAGATCGACCACGACGCCAAGTTCATCGGGATGCGGTATCCGTACGAGCTCAACCTCGTCGGCGATGCGGCCACCACGCTGCGCGCGCTCATCCCACTGCTGGAGCGCAAGCAGGACCGGTCCTGGCGCGAGGGCATCGAGGACGGCATCCGCCGCTGGTGGGGGATCATGGAGAAGCGGGCGAACACCGACGCCGATCCGGTCAACCCGATGCGGTTGTTCTCCGAGCTGAACGGCCGGCTGCCCGGCAACGCCATCGTCACCGCCGACTCCGGCTCCGCCGCCAACTGGTACGCCCGGCACCTGCGCTTCGGGCCGGACAACCGCGGCTCCCTGTCGGGCACCCTGGCCACCATGGGCCCGGGCGTGCCCTACGGGATCGGCGCCAAGTTCGGCCACCCCGACCGACCGGTCATCGCCTTCGCCGGTGACGGCGCCATGCAGATGAACGGCCTGGCCGAGCTGCTCACGATCGCCCGCTATTGGCGGGAGTGGCGCGACCCGCGCCTGGTGGTCGCGGTGCTGCACAACAACGACCTCAACCAGGTCACCTGGGAGATGCGGGCGATGGGCGGGGCGCCGAAGTTCGCCGACTCGCAGACGCTGCCCGACGTCTCCTACGCCGACTTCGCCGCCGGGCTGGGCTTCGAGGCGATCACGGTCGACGACCCCGAGCAGATCGGCCCGGCCTGGGACCGCGCGCTGGCTGCCGGCCGGCCGGCGCTGCTCGACGTGCACGTCGACGCCGACGTCCCGCCGATCCCGCCGCACGCGACGCTCGAGCAGATGACCGACACCGCGAAGTCGCTGCTCAAGGGCGACGAGGACGCCTGGGGCGTGGTCAAGCAGGGCACCAGGACCAAGATGCAGGAGTTCCTGCCCAACCGGAGCTGACCATGTCGACCGCACACCTCCCATCGCCGACCGTCCGGCCGTGGGACGGGGCGGGCGACTCCCGGGTGGACGTGTCGGCGCTCGCCGCTGACCTGCGCCGGCGCGTCGACGGCGAGGTCCGGTTCGACGCCGGCACCCGCGCCGCCTACTCGACCGACGCGTCCAACTACCGGATCCCGCCGCTGGGCGTGGTCGAACCGCGCACGGTCGACGCCGCCGTCGAGGCCGTGGCGGTCTGCCGGGAACACGGCGTCCCGTTGCTGTCCCGGGGCGGCGGCACCAGCCTGTCCGGGCAGACGACGAACGCCGCCGTCGTCCTGGACTGGAGCCGGTACTGCAACCGGCTGGAGTCCCTCGACGTCGACGGACGCCGGTGCGTGGTGGAGCCCGGCATGGTGCTGGACCACCTCGACGACCGGCTGGCCGAGCACGGTCTGACCTGGGGGCCGCAGCCGGCCACCCACTGGACCTGCACGGTCGGCGGGATGCTCGGGAACAACGCCTGCGGCGCCTCGGCGCAGACCTACGGCAAGGCCGTGGACAAGGTGGCCCGGCTGGAGGTGCTGCTCGCCGACGGCACCCGGATGTGGGTGGGCCCGACCTCGGACGAGGAGCACGCCGAGATCGTGGCCGCCGGCGGCCGGCGGGCCGAGGTCTACGTCGGGCTGCGCCGGCTGCGCGACGAGCACCTGGCGCAGATCCGCACCGGGTACCCGCAGATCCCGCGGCGGGTGTCGGGCTACAACCTGGACGCGCTGCTGCCGGAGCACGGCTTCGACGTGGCCCGGGCGCTGGTCGGCAGCGAGGGCACGCTGGTCACCGTCCTGCGTGCCGAGCTGCTGCTCTCCGAGCTGCCGGGGCACCGGCGGTTGGCCGTGCTCGGCTACCCGGACGTGGTGACCGCCGGCGAGGAGGTCACCCGGGTGCTGCCCTGGCGGCCGCACCGGCTGGAGGGCGTCGACGACGTGCTGCGCCGGAACCAGGCAGAGGAGGGGATGAACCCGCGGGCGCTGGAGAAGCTGCCCGAGGGCGACGGCTGGCTGCTCGTCGAGCTGGCCGACGACGACCCCGACGAGCTCGGCCGGCGGATGGACGGGCTGGTGGCCGACGTCTGCGCGGCGCCGGAGCCGCCGTCGGTCCTGGTGCTGGACGACCCCGCGGAGCAGGCCGACCTCTGGGCCTTCCGGGAGGCCGGGCTCGGCGCGACGGCGCACCCGCCGACCGGGCGCGACACCTGGCCCGGCTGGGAGGACTCCGCGGTGGCGCCGGAGGACCTGGGGCCCTACCTCGCCGAGCTGCGCGAGCTGCTGGACCGGCACGGGCTGACCCCGGCGTCCACGTACGGGCACTTCGGGCACGGCTGCGTGCACCTGCGGATCCCCTTCGGGTTCGGTTCCCCCGGCGGTGCCGCGGCCTACCGGGCGTTCCTGGAGGAGGCCGCGGACCTGGTCACCCGGTACGGCGGCTCGCTGTCCGGTGAGCACGGTGACGGCCAGGTGCGGGGCGAGCTGCTCAGCCGAATGTTCCCTCCGGAGCTGATCGGCGCCTTCGAGCGGATGAAGGCGCTGCTGGACCCGGAGAACCGGATGAACCCGGGCAAGGTGGTGGCGCCGCGGCCGCTGGACGCCGACCTGCGGCTCCCCGACGACCACCCGGCGCGGGAGCCGGAGGTGACCTTCGGCTACCCCGAGGACGGCGGCTCGTTCGCGCAGGCCGCCGCCCGGTGCGTCGGCGTCGGCAAGTGCCGGGCCACGCTGGGCGAGGGCGCCGAGGGCGCGGTGATGTGCCCGAGCTACCAGGTGACCGGCGACGAGAAGCACTCCACCCGGGGCCGGGCGCGGCTGCTGTTCGAGATGCTCCGCGGCGACGTCATCCGCGACCGCTGGCGGTCGACCGCCGTCCGGGACGCCCTCGACCTCTGCCTGGCCTGCAAGGGCTGCAAGAGCGACTGCCCGGTCGACGTCGACATGGCCACCTACAAGGCGGAGTTCCTCTCCCACCACTACGCCGGCCGGCTCCGTCCGCGCACCCACTACTCGCTGGGCTGGCTGCCCCTGGTGGCCCGCGTCGCGGCAGCGGCCCCCGGCCTGGTCAACGCCGCCACCCAGACCCCGGGGCTCCGCCGGCTCGTGCAGGCCGCCGGCGGGATCACCCCCGAGCGGGAGCTGCCGTTGTTCGCCTCCGAGCGGTTCACCCACTGGTACCGGGCGCGGGGCCCGCGCGGCGACGGCCGGCGCGGTGAGGTGCTGCTGTGGCCGGACACCTTCACCGAGTTCTTCCACCCGGCCATCGGCCGGGCCGCGGTGACGGTGCTGGAGGACGCCGGCTTCCGGGTGCGGCTGCCGGAGCAGGAGCTCTGCTGCGGGCTCACCTGGATCTCCACCGGGCAGCTCGACGTCGCCTCCCAGGTGCTGCGGCGCACGGCGCAGGCGCTCGGCCCCGCGGTGCGGAACGGGGTCCCGGTCCTCGGGTTGGAGCCCAGCTGCATCGCGGTGTTCCGGGCCGACGCGCCCGAGCTGCTCCCCGGGGACGACGACGTGCGCCGGCTCGCCGAGAGCACCCGGACTCTCGCCGAGCTGCTCGCCGAGCGGGCGCCGGACTGGTCACCACCACCGGCCGAGCGGGCGGCGATGGTGCAGACCCACTGCCACCAGCACTCGATCATGGGGTTCGACGCCGACCGCGAGCTGCTGGACAAGGCCGGGTTCGACGCCGACGTGCTGAACTCCGGGTGCTGCGGGCTCGCCGGGAACTTCGGGTTCGAGCGCGGCCACCACGAGGTCTCCATGGCCTGCGGTGAGCAGGTGCTGCTGCCGGCCGTGCGCGACGGCGACCGCCGGTCGGTGGTGCTGGCGGACGGCTTCAGCTGCCGCACCCAGATCGAGCAGGGCGACACCGGGCGGCGGGCGGTGCACCTGGCCGAGGCGCTCGCCGGCCTGGTCGAGGGGGCACGGATGACCGAGCACCCCGAGCAGGTGCTGGCCGGCCGCCCGCGCCCCCCGGGCCGGGTCGCGCAGGGATCCGCGCTCCTCGGCGCCGCCGCGGCCGCCGGTGCGGTGGCGGCCGGCACCGTGGCGACCACCCGCCGCCTGCTCTCGTCCTGACGACCACCGAGAGAGAGGAGTGCTCTCGTGCTCTGGCTCTGGCTCTGGTTCCTGTTCGTGGTCCTGCTGTTCCTGGTCCCGCTCGCCTACGGCTGGGGCTACCGGGGGTGGGGGGCGCCCTACCCCTCCTACTACCGGGGCCGCCCGTCCGGCGCCACGAGCGCGGACCCGGCGGTCGACCCGGCGGAGGACCCCACGCTGGTGGAGGAACGCAGCTGGGGGCTGCTCGCCGACGTCCTCTGGGTCGTGCTGGTGGTCGCGATCGTCTGGCTGGTCGTCGGGCTGGTGCCGTGGTGATCGGGCTCGAGGCGCGGGTGGAGGCGCTCGACGTCGCCGCCTACCGGCTGCCAACCGACCATCCCGAGGCGGACGGCACGCTGAGCTGGGACGCCACCACCGCCGTCGTCGTCCAGGCGCACGGCGCCGGGCGCACCGGGGTGGGGTGGACGTACGCCGACGCCACCGTGGCCCAGGTCGTCCGCGGCCTGCTGGCGGAGGTCGCGGTCGGCCACCGCGCGCTCGACCCACCGGCGGCGACGCACGCCATGGCGCGGGCGGCGCGCAACGCCGGGGTGCCCGGCCTGGTCGCGATGGGCATCTCGGCGGTCGACACCGCGCTGTGGGACCTGAAGGCCCGGGTGCTGGACGTCCCCCTCACCGGCCTGCTCGGGGCGGTGCGCGAGGACGCCGCGGTGTACGCCAGCGGCGGGTTCACCAGCTACGACGACGGGGTCACCCGGGACCAGTTGGACGGGTGGCTGGCGCAGGGGCACGACCAGGTGAAGATCAAGATCGGGGAGTCGTGGGGCACCGCGGTCGACCGGGACCTGCACCGCACCCGGCTGACCCGCGAGGTCGTGGGGGACGACGTCGCCCTGCTCGTCGACGCGAACGGTGGTTACACCGCCAAGCAGGCGGTCCGGGTCGGCCGGGAGCTCGACGACCTCGGGGTGGTCTGGTTCGAGGAACCGGTGTCCTCCGACGACCTCGCCGGTCTCCGGCTGGTCCGGGAGGACCTGGACTGCGACGTCGCGGCCGGCGAGTACGGCGCCCGCCTGGCCGACTTCGCCGGGCTGTGCGGCGCCGGGGCCGTCGACTGCCTGCAGGTCGACGCCAGCCGCTGCGGCGGGGTCACCGAGTGGCTCCGGGCCAGCGCGCTGGCCGCCGGGCACTCGCTGGAGGTGTCCGCGCACTGCGTGCCCACCCTGCACGCCCACCTCGCCCTGGCCACACCCAACCTCCGCCACCTGGAGTGGTTCCACGACCACGCCCGGTTCGAGCACCGGCTGTTCGACGGGGTGCCCGACCCGATGGCGGGCCGGGTCCGCCCGGCCGCGGACGCACCCGGCCTGGGGCTGACCCTGCGCGCCGGTGAGCTCGACGACCTCCGGGTCGGCTGACCGCCGGACCCGACACCGGACGCACGACGAGCGCGCTCCGGACCAGCAGGAACGACAGACGGGAGGACGAGATGAAGACGCACGAGTTCGTGTCCGCGGTGCAGCAGTCGGCTCGGATCCCCGATCACGAGCACGCCGAGCAGGCCGTCCGGGCCACCCTGACCGTGCTCGGGCAGCGGTTGTCGACCGAGGCGAAGGACCTGGCCGCCCAGCTGCCGCCCGAGCTCGCCTCGGCGATGCCCACCGACGGGTCGGTCGAGCGCTTCGGCCTGACCGAGTTCTACGGCCGCGTCGCCGAACTCGAGGGGCAGGGCTGCACCCCGGAGCAGGCGCGGCAGCACGCGCGTGCGGTCACCGCCGGGCTCCGCGAAGCGGTGGGCTCCGAGTACCTGCACGTGCTCGACCAGCTCCCCGACGACTACGGCGACCTCACGCACACCGAGAACGCGCACCACTGACGACCGGCTGCCCCTCCGGGTCGCCGGAGCGACGCCGGCGACCCGGAGGGGAGGAACTCAGACCAGCCGACGCGCGGTGTTGTAGCCCCACATGTCGATGCTGGCGACGCGGACGACGTCACCGCTGGTCGGCGCGTGCACCATCAGCCCGTCGCCCAGGTAGATGCCCACGTGCCCGACGGGGGAGTAGTAGAAGACCAGGTCACCGGGCTGCAGGTGCGCCCGGTCGACGTGCACGCCCATGGTGGACTGCATCCGCGACGAGTGCGGCAGGTCGACGCCGGCCGCCCGGAAGGCGAACTGGGTGAGGCCCGAGCAGTCGTAGACGTTCGGACCGGCCCCGGCCCACACGTAGGGCTTGCCGAGCTGGGCCATCGCGGTGTCGATGACCACCTGGGCGGCGGAGGTCGGTGCGGCCGTCGCCGCGACCGGCGCGGCGATCGGAGCCGTGGCCGGCGGGGCGGCGCCCCCGGCGTTGGCCTGGGCGGCGAGCGGGGTGAGCACCACGCCGGCGCCGGTGAGCAACGCGATCAGCGCGCCCTTGGCCGAGCGGGTGGAACGACGAGCAGAGGTGGTGCGCAGGGTCGTCATGGAACGACGAGTTCTCCTTGTTCTCCTCAACCGCCTACCGAGTTAGCTGACGGGTTCGGGCGGGGAACTCGCCCGGCGCGGCCACACGTGCGTGCGGCCGCGCTTCACCCCGGAACTGCGGTGGGTCCCCGGTCCAGGCGGCGGCTGCAGCGTGCGCAGCCGACGTCCGGTTCGGCGGTGCCGTCCGGGTGTCACCAGGTGCGGTGACGGTCGGACCCGGTCGGCCGCGACGACGCTAGGTGGCGATCTGGTGGTCCGCAGCCGCCGTCGTCGGCCGGATCCGGACGGTCTCGGACTGCGACTCGCCGTCGTGACCGTGGCAAACGTGAGGCCGGCCCCGGCGTTTCTCGGGAAGTTGCGAACTGATGAAGGGGCGGCGCGTGACAACGCGTCGTGTTCAGAACCTAACCAGCTGACGAACGGCCCGACCCTCGGGAGATGGCTCGGTCGTGAGCGGTCGGGCCGCTACCGTCAAGGGGGGTTGTCTGACCTGTGGACAGGCGTCTGACCTGCGGGTTCGGGTGGAGATGAGGCGCTGACTGCGCTAGTGTTCGAACATAGATTCGAATGGCGAAGGGGGTGTCGTGAGCGACGTACTGACGCTGGACGCCCCTGCGCCGAACGTGGTCGCGGAGTTGCCCGCCGATGATTTGGAGGGGTTGTTCGGGTCGCCGTTGTCGGCCGCGCTGGACGCATTAGCGGCCGAGGACCTGCACGCGTTCGGCGATGGTGAGCTGCTGGACCGGGTGGGCGAGCTGGTGCAGCTGCAGAACCGGGCGGCGGCGGAGCTGGCCCGCACGGTGCGCGCCTGTGAGCTCGCGCAGGCGGCCGAGCGGGACGGGTTGGCGTCGATGCGGTCGTGGCTGATCGGGCACGCGCGGTTGTCGGCGGCGGAGGCGTCACGGGTGGTGCGGGCCGGGCGGGCGCTGGAGCACTACCCCGCGATGGCCGGAGGGTTCGCGGACGGGGCGATCACCGCCGCCCAGGTCGACGTCGTGGCGTCTGCGGTGGGGGAGCGGGAGCGGGAGCAGGCCGCGGAGCAGGGGATCGACCTGGGTGCGTTCGATCAGGCGTGGGCGGATGTGGCGCGGGAGGCGCCGCACGCCTCGCTCGGTGCGGCGGTGCGGGCCTTCGAAGAAGCGCTCGACCCGGACGGGCCGGAGCCGGACCCGACCGAAGGGCGGCGGCTGTCGATCGCCAAGCACGCTGACGGCAGCGTCACCGGTCGGTTCGACCTGGATGCGGTGGGTGGGGAGAAGGTGCAAGCCGCGATCGAGTCGATCGTGCAGGCCAACCGCCCCAAGGGTGACGAGCGGACCCGCGCCCAGCAGAACGCCGACGCACTCGTGCAGCTCTGCGACAACCAACTCGCCTCGGGGAACCTGCCGACGTTGCGGACGGTGAAGCCGCACGTGGTGGTCGGAATCGACCTGGACGACCTCGTCGAGGACGCGACCGGCCCGGGGGCTACGCAGACGGGGTTCGGGGCGACGATCTCCGCCGCCCGCGCCCGCTACCTGGCCTGCGACGGGAGCATCTCCCGGATTGTGATGGGCCCCGACGGAACCCCGTTGGACCTGGGTCGGGACCACCGGGTGGTCACCCCCGGACTACGGCGGGCCGTCGAACGGCGGGACAAGGGCTGCGTGTTCACCGGCTGCGGCGCCCCGACCTGGTGGTGCGACGTCCACCACCTGATCCACTGGCTGCACGGTGGTGAGACGTCGTTGAGCAACTCCGCACTGCTGTGCGAACGGCACCACACCAAGGTCCACCACGGCTTCCGGGTGGAGCGACAACCCAACGGCCGATGGCGTACCTGGCGACCCGACGGCAGCGAAATCCTCATCGGACCGCTGCTCACCTGATTGCCTTTTCGGGGCACCCTTACTTCCGCCCTCCCGCGTGTCTGGAGATCCGTCGGCATGACCTGCCGCGACGATTGGTGAGCGGCCTGTCGGGGTGCTCCGAGATCGCTGCCGGCGGCTGGTTGGGGATGGCGTGACACGCGAGGCGCAAGAAGCGTCGATGAGCGGGATCTGCCAGCTTCCAGGGTGTCTTTGGTGGAGTTCGCCTGCCTGAAAGCGCTCCCTCTGGACCTAGTTTCGGAACAGAACGTCCACAGACAACGGGGAGCACGACATGACCGACGCACCCGCGCCGGAGCAGGCCCAGGCCACGGGCAAGAAGCCGCTGTACAAGCGCGCCTGGTTCATCGTCCTTGCGGTGATCGCGGTCCTTGTGATTGGCGCCAACCTCGGCGGCACCGACACCGAGGACGCCACCGCCTCGGCCAGCAGTGACAGCACGTCCGATGGGGCTGCTCCGGCCGAGGACGCCGCAGCTCCCACCGCTGAGGAGATCGCCGTCGAAGAGGAGCCGGGCAACCCCGGCATCGGCGAGCCGGCTGCCGACGGCAAGTTCAACTTCGTGGTGAACGGCGTCGACTGCAGCACGACCGAGATCGGCAACGAGTACCTGAACACCACGGCGCAGGGCCAGTTCTGCATCGTCGACGTCGCCATCACCAACATCGGCGACAAGGCACAGAGCTTCTTCGGCGACAACGCCAAGCTCTTCAACGCCCAGGGGCAGGAGTTCTCCGCCGACAGTGAGGCTGCCATCTACCTGGATGACTCCTCGTCGCTGTACGAGGAGATCAACCCGGGCAACAGCCTGACGAGCAAGGTCGTGTTCGATGTCCCGGCCGGCACGGTTCCGACCGCCATCGAGCTGCACGACTCCGCCTTCTCCGGCGGGGTGACCGTCGACCTGCAGTGACCTGATCGACGGAGCCACCGAGCTCCGACATGCGACAGCGCCGCCGAGGATCGCTCCTCGGCGGCGCTGTCGTCGTTCGGGTGCTGCGGGTCAGACGATCTGCTCGCCGATCCCGAACTGCAGCGAGCCGTCGGGGCCGGCGGCGGCGTCGAGCGTCTTGTCGTCGAGCAGCTCCGCGGCGCGGGGGTCCAGGAAGACCCGCGCACCGGACTCGTCGAGCACCGCGTCGTCCTCGGCGGGCACGGCGGCCAGGCTCAGCTCCAGGTTCGCGCCGGTCGGGTCGTTGGCGATCCGCAGCCCGCCGGAGTCGGGCACCTCGGACTGGCCGAGGATGCCCTTGATCGCTGTTGCGGCGCCGTTGGTGAGGGTCAGCATCGTGCGGGGTCCTCTCGGTTGCAGGGGGCCGAGCCCGCCGGACGTCGGTGGCCGGCGGACAAGGCGGTCGACCGGAGACGGTTCGCCTCGCACCCCCCAACCTCCCCGGCGCCCGGGGCGGGGTCAAGCCTCGTCACGCACCCGCAAAGAAGCCCGCGCCCACCGCGCCTGCTGCATCCACCGCGCCCGCTGCACCCACCGCGCTCGCTGCACCCACCGCGTCGGTCGCGGTGATCGGCTGGCCGCTGCCCGCGCGCGTCACCCGACCTGCCCGCACCGCGTGCGCCAGCCCTGCCTCCAGCGAGGGCATCAGCACCGGGTGCAGCCGCCGGTGCCCGAACACCGCCAGCGTCTGCGCCACCAGCTGTTCGTGCGTCAACCCGCCGCTCGACCGCAGCAGCGCCACCATCGCGTTCCCGATCTCCTCCGGCGGCACGTGCTCCAGCGGCCGGTCACCCGCCGAGCCCTGCCGGCGGAACCCTGCCCACGAGGCCGGGTCCAGCCCCTCCGGCCAGAGCCACTCCGCCGCCGGGTCGGGCAGCAGCGCCAGCAGCTCCGCCATCCGCGCATCGGTCAGCCGCGGCACCTCGAAGGCCCGCGCCGCCCGCCGGGCCAGCCGCTCCCGGTGCACCGGCCCCTCCGCGGCGACCCCGTCGACCAGCAGGTCCCGCACCAGCCGTGCGATCGCCGGGTCGTCCAGCCGGCGCAGGTCCCGCGGCTCGCCCGCCGGGCCCGGCGTCCACGGCACGAACGGCTCCTCACCGGGCAGCCGCACCGGCGGCACCAGCGGGCGCGCCGGCACCCGACGCGGCGCGTCGACAGGCCCTGATGCCGGGGCCGGGTCCGGCGCGTCACCTCCAGCACGCGCGGGCTGCAGCGGCGCCGGCAACGCCGCCGGCGGCTGCGCAGCCCGAACCGCGTCCGCCAGCCGGTCCAGCACGGCCTCCCGGTCGGCCAGCCACTCCGGCAGCCACACCCGCTCCACCGCCCAGCCGCGCGCGGTCAGCGCCCGCACCGGCAGCTCCAGGCGGTCGCCCAGCGTCGCCGCGTCGTCCGGCCCGTCGAGCAGCACCGCCACCCGCGGCCGCCCGGGCTCGCCGGCCGGGGCCAGCGCCACGTCGACGCGGAACCCGGACAGCCCGACGTCCGTCCGCACCGCCAGCCCGCGGTCCCGCAGCGCCGCCGCGACGTCGTCGCGGTGCGCGTCGGGCACCGGTGCCGGCGCACCGTCCCGGGGCGCCGCCGCGGCACCGTCGGTGACGACGTCCAGGAACGCGCGCAGTTCCCGCACACCGCGCTGCGCGGTGCTCGCCGGCACCAACGCCGCCGGCGGGAACGACGCGAACACCAGCAGCTGACGGCGGGCCCGGGTGACGGCGGCGCGCAGCCGCCGTTCCCCGCCGGTCCGGTTGAGCGGGCCGAGGTCCAGCGGCAGCTCCCCGCGCTCGTCCAGCGAGGCCCCGAGGGACAGCAGCACGAGGTCCGACTCGCCGCCGCGCACCGACCCGACCTCGCCCACCCGGAGGTGACCGGAGGAGAGCGCCGCGCCGAGCCGGGGATCGGGCGCAGCGCGCAGCAGCGCCTCGACCAGCCGGCGCTGCGCGGCGTGCAGGGTCAGGACGGCGACCGACGGCGCCGCCCCGGGGGAGTCGGCGAACCGCCGCGCCACCTCGGCCACCACCGCCGCCGCCTCCGCCTCGTTCGTGCCCGCGGAGGGCCCGGTCTGCGCCAAGCGGCCATCCACCGCCACCAGCGCGAGCGCCGGCCCCGGCACGGCCGAGGGGAAGGTGCCCACCCGGTGCGCCGCGTTCGGGACCGCGAACAGCAGCTCGCTCTCGCTGCGGTGGTGCCAGGACAGCTCGCGTCGAGGCACCCCGGCGCGCAGGCAGGCGGCCAGCAGGCCGTCGTCGTCCGCGGCCGGCTGACCGCCGACCACCACCGCAACGGTCGCCCGCCCCAGCGAACCCAGCGCGTCAGCCACCGGGAGCCGGCCGGCGTCGGCCAACACCACCAGGTCGAAGGAGCCCGGCTCGGGCGGCAGCAGCCGGGCCACCTCGTCGGGGGTGGCGAGCACGCAGCTGCCCGGGGTCGCGGTGGACAGCACCCGCCCGGCGGCGGTGGCCCGGGTCGCGGCGGACGCCGCGAGGAACCGGCGCACCGCCGTCTCCTGCGCGCGGGCATCGGCGGCCGTCAGCCCGGCGGCTGCGGCCCGCTCGGCGACCGATGCCTCGGCCAGCCCCCGGTCGAAGGCGTCGACCGCCTGGTCGGCCGGGACCGCCCCGGAGACCAGCGCGTCCCGCATCCCGGTCAGCCCGGCGGCGTCGAGCAGGTGCACCGCGCGCAGCAGGTCCAGCCAGTGCGCCAGCGACGGCAGGCCGAACTCCTCGATCGCCCGCCCGGCCCGGGTCTCCTCCCAGCGCGCAACCAGCCGGCGGTCACCGGCCCAGGCCAGCAGCCGCTCCGGGGTGGTCGCGCAGGCACCCGGCAGCTCGGCGAAGGCCCGCTGCAGCGCCCGGACGGCGGCCGCGCGGGCGGGGTCGGGGAGGGACGCCGTGTCGAGGAACCGGCGCAGCGCCGGGGTGTGCGCCGGGTTCGCCCGCAGCGCCGCGGCGAGCCCGCGGACCGCCTCGACCTGGGCGTCGAACCGGTCGACCTCGGTGAACGGGTTCCAGTTCCACGGCAGGTCCACCCCGGGCAGCTCCCGGGCCCGCGCGGCGAGCTCGCGGGCGGCGGCCTGCACGGCGAGGAGCTCGTCGGCCAGCACCGGCACCTCGGCGGGCGGCACCTGCGCGTCCGGCAGCAGGGCCGGCGCCAGCTCGGCGAGCACCGCGGCCAGCCGCTTGCCGCGGCCGATCCGGCCCGAGGCGGCCGCCTGCCGGGCGTTCTCGGCGATCGCGGCCAGCGGCAGGTCCAGCACCGCGGGATCGGCGACGTCCAGCCCCGGGTGCTCCTCGGCGCAGAACAGGGCGACGTCGGCGCGCAGCTCGGCGACCTCCTCCTCCCACTCCGCGGTGCCCGCGCGGTCCAGGTCGGCCAGCGGCACGGCCGGACCGTCGAGCAGGGTGGCGACGGCGGTCAGGTCGGCCGGGGTCGGGGCGGCCGCCACCACCCGGGCCACCGGGCCGGGGGGCACGGCGTCCAGCGCCCCGTCGACGGCGCGGACCGCGGCCTGCACGGCCACCGGGTCGACGTCGGCGGAGTCGAGGAACCCCCACGGGTGCCCCGGGCGGGGCCCGGTGCGGGCGGCCACCTCCGGGAGGTCGGCGAGGGCGGCCCGCACCGCCGCCGTCGTCCGGGCGGAGGCGTTGACCACGAACGCGGGTGGCACCGGCAGCGACGGGACCGCGGAACCGGCCGCCAGCAGCGCGGCGGAGGCGTCGTACAGCGACAGGCCCGCCGAGTTGGGCGCGTGCAGCCGCGCGGCGTACCCGGCCAGCTGCTCCCGCAGCGGGCGCAGGTCGGGGACGTCGGAGCGCAGCAGCTCGGGTGCCGGGTCGCCGGTGACCAGGGCGGAGAGGCCGGCGTCGGCCAGCCGCGCGGCCACGGCGTCCAGCGCGTCGCGGCGGGGCGCCACCACGAGCACCCGCCGGCCCGCCGCGGTCACCGCGGCGACGGTGCTCGCCACCGTCTGCACCTTCCCGGTGCCCGGCGCGCCGAGCAGCACGAAGGTGCGCCCGGCGAGCGCGTCGGCGACCGCCGCCAGCTGGCTCGCGTCGGCCGGCAGGGGGAGGGTCGGCGCCAACTCGTCGAGGTCGGCATCGGCCGGGTCCTGCGGCGAGAACGGCTGGCCGGGTCGCAGCAGCACCGGCACCAGCGGGTTGCGCAGCGCAGCGGCCCCGAGGTGCTCGGCGTCCTGCCGCACCCGGGAGGCCGCGGCCGGCAGCAGCGCGAGGTCCGCGGTCGGTTCGACCCGCGCCGACGCCCCGCTGCGGGCCAGCGCCTGGCGCACCGCGACCACCACCGCGGCCGGGTCCGGCTCGGCCGGCACCGTCAGCGCGACGCCGTGCCGACGGCGCAGCTCGGCGAACAGCTGGGCGTTCACGGTGGTGCCCCCGGTCGGGTCGGTGACCAGCCGGAACGATCCGTTGGCGCCGGCGGTGAGCACGACGGGCACCAGCACCAGCGGGGCGCGCACCGATCGGCCGTCGGGCTCCCAGGAGAGCGAGCCGAGCGCCAGGCACAGGTCGTTCGTGCCGGACTCCGCGACGACCGCCCGGGCCCGCTCGGCCAGCGCGCCGACCTGCTCGGCGTACCCGGCCGACGGCAGCTCGGTGTAGAGGCCGCCGTGCTCGGTCAGCAGCTCGGCCAGCTGGTGCGTCGGCAGGTCGCGGGCGGCGCGGATGCCCCGGCGGCGGGCGGCGGCGCCGAGCTGGTCGGCGGGCAGCAGGGTCAGCGGGGCGCCGTCGGCCAGCCGCTCGGCGAGCACCGGCAGCCGCCCGGCGGGCACGGTGAGGGGGAGGGCGGCGGTGAGGTCCAGCGGCTGCGGGGCGGGCAGGGTGGCCAGTGCCGTGGCCAGCGGCGTCGCCGCGCGCGGGCGCGGTCCCAGCGGCCGGACGCCGTCGGCCCGGGCCCGGTGCACGTCGGTGACCCCGAGCAGCTGGTGCCGGTCGCCGGTGAGCCAGGTGGCGGCCGCCGTCCGGTGCAGGTCGCCGAAGGTCGCGGGCGGGGCGCCGGCGTGCAGCAGCGCCGGCTCGACCAGCTGGATCGCGCCGTCGGCGACCAGCTCGGCCAGCCCGGCGACGTCGGTGGTCGCGGTGTGCGCGGCGCCCGGGCCGCCGCGCCACCAGCCGAGGAAGGCGTGCGCGGGGCCGGCGTCGTCGGCGGTGACCCACACCAGCGGCCGCAGCCCGGCGTGCTCGAACGCCGCGGCGAGCGTGAGCACCGTGTCCAGGCCGGTGCCGGCGCGCTCGTCGAGCACCTCGCTGGGGGTGCGGACCCGCTGCGGCACGTCGGCCCAGCAGGCGGCGGCCGGCAGCGGGCGGATCCCGCGGCGCCGCATCGCCTCGACGATCGCCGCCGCGGCCTGGTCCAGCTGCGCGGGGTCGACGTCGGCCAGCTCGGGGCGGCCGGTGCGCTGCCGCAGGTGGTCGGCGGCGGCGCCGACCAGCCCGGCCACCGCCGGGTCGTCGGGGCGGACGTGCGCGGCGAGCAGCTCCAGCGCCAGGGGAGCCGGCGCGGCCAGCCACTGCCCGGCACCGAGCACCCGCACCTGGGTGCTCGCCCGGGCCAGCAGCTCGTCGTCGTGCTCGACCCGCACCTCGACGCGGCCCCGTGCGGGGTCGTCGGCCGCGCCCATCGCCGCCGGGTCGAGCAGCAGCGGGACGTCGAGCAGCACGGTGGGCCGGCCGGGCAGCAGATCGGTGCGCAGTTCGACCGGCGCGGCGAGCGCCCGTCCGTTGCTGGTGACGGCGACGGTGACGCGGGCACCCAGCCGTTCCTGCGCCGCGGTGAGGACCAGCCGGGGAACCACCGGGACGGCGAGGGAGGCCAGCGCCTCGCCCAGCACGGGGACGCACTCGGCCTCGATCGTCACCGGCTGCTGCGGGCACGGGGAGTCGCCCATGGAGACTGTCTACCCCGGCGGGACCGGGGAGTCCGGTAGCCCGGCCGGGATGTGACGGATGAGGTCCCGAGCGCCTCAGGCCCAGCGGGTGAGCTTCTCCGGGTTCAGCACGATCCAGACGTCGGTGGCCCGGTCGCCGGTGACGCCGAGGACGAGCAGCCCGCGGACGGCGTCGCCGTCCCGCCAGAGCCAGCCGACGCCGTCCCCGGTCGTCATCTCCTCCAGGGTGACGTCGGGGTTCTTCGCCAGCAGCCCGAGCAGGAACCGCGCCACGTTCGCGGACCCCCGCACCGGGTTGCGGGCCGCGCTGACCAGCCCCCCGCCGTCCGAGCGCAGCGTGACCTGCGGGTCCAGCACCGCCACCAGCGCGGTGAGGTCGCCGTCGGCGCAGGCCGCGGCGAAGGCCCGCACCACCTCGTCGCGCCGCGCCCGCGGCGGGGTGCCGGACCGGGCGGCGTCGACCCGGCGGCGCGCGGACGTCGCCAGCTGCCGGCACGCCGCGGGGGAGCGCCCGACCGCCTCGGCGATCTCGCCGAACGGCACCGCGAACACCTCGTGCAGCACGAACACGACCCGCTCGGCCGGGGTCAGCGACTCCAGGACGACCAGCAGCGCCAGCCCCACCGAGTCGGTCAGCGCCGCCCGCTCGGCCGGGTCGTCGACCGCGTCGACCGGCACCGGCTCGGGCAGCCACTCACCGACGTAGCGCTCCCGCCGGACCCGCGCCGATCCGAGCGTGTCCAGGCACACCCGGCTCACCACCCGGGTCAGCCAGGCGGTCGGCTGTGCGATCGCCGCCCGCTCCTCGTCGGTCAGCCGGTACCAGCGGGCGAAGGTCTCCTGGACGGCGTCCTCGGCGTCGGCCACCGTGCCGAGCATCCGGTACGCCACGCCCATCAGGTGCCCGCGCTGTTCCTCCACCGTCACCCGAGCAGCCTCACACTCCGGGGGGCTGCGTCGTCAACAGGGCATGACAACACCGCAGCAGTTGAGGATCGCCGTCGCCGGGGCCACCGGGGTGGTCGGCACGCACGTCGTCACGCACGCCCGGGCGGCCGGGCACACCGTCGTCCCGCTCTCGCGCGGCACCGGGCAGGACGTCGTCACCGGGGTGGGGCTGGCCGAGGCGCTCGCCGGCGCCGACGTGGTCGTCGACGTCACCAGCGTCGTCACCACGAAGGCCCGGGTGTCGGTCGACTTCTTCACCCGCGCCACGGAGAACCTGCTGGCCGCCGAGGAGACCGCCGGCGTCGGGCACCACGTCGCGCTGTCGATCGTCGGCATCGACGGGGAGACCAGCGGCTACTACGCCGGCAAGGTCGCCCAGGAGCGGCTGGTCGCCGCCGGCCCGGTGCCGTGGACGCTGCTGCGGGCCACCCAGTTCCACGAGTTCGCCGCGCAGATGGTCGCGCGGACGTCGGTCGGGCCGTTCGTCGTCGTCCCGGCCCTGCGCGCGGCGACGGTCGCCGCGAGCGAGGTGGCCGGGGCGCTCGTGGCGCTCGCCGAGGGGGCGCCGCGCGGGCGGGTGACCGACCTCGGCGGTCCGGAGGAGGCCGAGCTCGCCGACCTGGTCCGCCAGTACCTCGCCGCGACCGGGCAGCGCCGCCGGGTGCTGCGGGTGCCGCTGCCCGGCGCCGCCGGCCGGCGCATGCGCGACGGCAGCCTCGTCCCCGCGCCGGGGGCCGACCGCGGCCGGATCACCTTCACCGAGTGGCTCGCCGGAGACGCCGCCCGGGTGCGCTGACCTGGCGATCCGTGGTTGCGACCGCGGTCCGCTGGGCACGCGGGCACCATGGCCGAACCCGACGACGCCCGTTCCCGTCCACCCGCCGGCCGGGGAGCAGTCCGATGAGGGTGCGCGGTCTGCTGGAGCGGGCCACCGGGGCGGTCGAGCGGTGGGACCAGCTCGACGGGCCGGGCTACGTGCTGGAGCACGGCGTCGCGCTGACCTTCCTGCTCACCGGCCGGTGGGCGCGGCCGCTGCAGGACCTGCTGCACGGCGTGTGGCTCGGTCACCCCCTGCACCCGGTGCTGGTGACGGTGCCGATCGGGGCGTGGAGCAGCGCGCTGGTGCTGGACGGTCTCGACGCCGCCGGTCGCGGTGGACCGGCGACCGGCCAGGCCGCCCGCACCGTGGTCGGGCTCGGGATCACCGGCGCCGTCGCCGCGGCCGCCACCGGGCTCACCGACTGGCAGCACGCCCACGACGGGGCCCGGCGGGTCGGCATGGTGCACGCGGCCGTCAACTCCGCCGCCCTGGGGCTCTACAGCTGGTCGTTCACCGACCGCGCCCGCGGGCGGGCAGTGCGGGCCCGGGTCACCGCCGCAGCCGGGTTCGTGCTCACCCTGGCCGGCGGCTTCCTCGGTGGGGGGCTGTCCTACCGGCACCGGCTGGGGGTCGACCACAGCGAGCGCAGCAGCGAGCCGCGCCGGTTCACCCCGGTCGCCGCGGCGGCCGACCTGCCCGAGGGCGAGCCGGTCGGCGTCGACGTCGACGGCGTCCCGGTCGTGCTGGTCGCCACCGACGGTGAGGTGCGCGCCGTCGGTGGCCGCTGCCCGCACCTGGGCGGACCGATGGGGGAGGGGTGGCTGCACCGCGGCGAGCTGGTCTGCCCCTGGCACGGCTCCCGGTTCTCGCTGACGGACGGCGAACCGGCACAGGGACCGTCGACGGCGCCGCTGCCCTGCTTCGACACCCGGGTCCGCGACGGGCAGGTCGAGATCCGCCGGCGGGCGCACTGGCGCAGCCCGACGGCGTCCACCACGGTCGAGGAGGCGTCCCGATGAAGGCCGACGAGGTGCTCACCGCCCACCACGACGTGCTGCGCGGCCTGCTCCGCGACCTCGCGGAGACCACCCGAGAGCAGGCCGACCGCCGCCGGCGGCTGCGCGACGAGCTGCTGCGGGAGCTGGAGGTGCACACCCAGATCGAGGACGAGCTGTTCTACCCGGCGGTCAGCGATGTCTCCCCGCTGCTGTCCCTCGCGCACGCCGAGCACCGCCAGATCGACGACCAGCTGGCCGTGGTGATGCGCCTGCCGCTGGACGACCCGGAGTTCACCACCGAGGTGCGGATGCTCGAGTCGACGCTGCGGCACCACACCTTCGAGGAGGAGGAGCGGATGTTCCCCCAGTCGCACGCCCTGGGGGAGGAGCGGCTGGAGCAGCTGGGCGCGCAGCTGCAGCAGCGGCAGCGCGAACTGGCCCGGTCCGGCGGGATGCGGCTCATCGTCCGGCTCAAGCGGTTCACCCTCCGCACCCGCCCCTGACGTTCGCCAAGATGGCCATCTTGGCGGCGACGGACGGGGTCAGGGGCGGCGCCAGACCGAGACGTGCGAGGTGCTCGCCGCGGTGAACGGCGACCGGTCCCAGTCGGCCCACCGGTGCTCGGGCTCCAGGCCGGCCAGCTGCGCCATCAGGTCCAGCTCGGCGGGCCACACGTAGCGGAACGGCACCCGGCGCACCCCCTCGCCGACCCGGTGGTGGTGCGACACCAGGCCCTGGGTGACGACGTCGTACTCGTCGAAGCCGAGGTGCTCGTCGGTGAGCGCGAACGCGCGCACCGTCTCCCCGGGTGGCAGCCGCTGCAGCGCCGGGACCATCACCTCCACCACGAACCGGCCGCCGGGGGCGAGGTGGGCGGCGGCGTTGCGGAAGGTGGCGACCTGCCCGGCCTGGGTGGTCACGTTCATGATCGTGTTGAACACCAGGAAGACCAGCGCGAAGGTGCCCGGCACCCGGGTGGTGATCATGTCTCCGACGACGGCGTCGATCGCTGCAGCGCCGGGCTTGGCGCGGAGCCGGGCCAGCATCGGTTCGGAGACGTCGATGCCGGTGACGGTGACGCCGCGCGCCGCCAGCGGCAGCGCCACCCGGCCGGTGCCGACGGCGAACTCCAGCGCCGGCCCGCCGTCCGCGAGCTCGGCCAGCAGGTCGACCGCCGGGCCCACCACCCCGGGCGCGGACGCGCCGTCGTCGTCGTAGGTGGCGGCGACCTGCTCGTCGAAGAACACGGTGCGCAGCCTGCCGAGCCGACTGCCCTCCCGCGACCGGTTTTCCACCGCGCCAGGGCCGCCCGCACCCCGGCGGCGTACAGCTCCGGCTGCTCCCACGCGGCGAAGTGCCCGCCGGCGGGCTCCTCGCGCGGACCCGACCGCCCTGCCCGCCGTCGTCCGCGACTGCCTCGCGGCGCTCACCGCCAAGGACGCCGACGCCGCGATCCTGACGTTCACCGCGGACGCCGTCGTCACCGACGAGGGGCGCACCCACCGCGGAGCCACCGAGGTCTCCGCCTGGCTGCGCGGCTCCGCGGCGCAGTGGTCCCACCGCGCCGAGCTGACCGGTGCGCAGCGCGGGGCCGGCGAGCAGTGGGTGGCCGTGCAGCACCTGACCGGGGACTTCCCCGGCGGGGTGGCCGACCTGACCTACCGGTTCACCCTGCGCGGGGACCGGATCGCCGAGCTCGCCATCACCGGCTGACGGCACCGGCCGGGCCGGGTGCCGGGCGTCCGCCCGGCGCGCCGCCGGGGCACAGGAAGGTGTGGCATCGTCTCGTCCGTCAGCTGGTGGGCTGAGCGTCGGCCGGATCGTGCGGCCGGGGTGCCGGCCCCCGCGTCACCCGCCCGGCGCAGCGCCGGTGCGGCGCGCCGGGCGAGGGAGCTCCGTCCCCGTGCGGCGCGAACCCGAGACCCGACAGGACGAGGCACTCCACCATGAGCACCGACGGCACGAGCACGCCCGAGACCACCCCCGGCCAGCCGGGGGCGACCGCCGCCGGCACCGCGACGGCCCCCGCGGCCGGGCAGCCCACCGACCCCGACACCACGGGTGCCGCGGACCCGGCGACCGGTGAGGAGGGGGAGCCCGGCTGGGTCAGCCGGCACACCAGCACCCTGATCGCGCTGATGGTGGCGGTCATCGTCGTCGCCGTGGCGATCACCGGCCTCATCCTGTGGCGCGACCGGATGGCCGACCGCAACGCCGAGACCGAGGCGGCGTTCCGCCAGTCCGTGGCGTCGCAGGGCGCCCAGGTGACGACCGTGGAGTGCAACGGCGACATCTGCAGCGCGATCATCGGCGGCTCGGCGTACACCGTGCTCGTCCAGGAGGACGAGGAAGGCGTGAAGCAGTTCGGGGTCGCCGCCTTCAGCGGTCGCTGAGCCACGACCTGCTGCGCCCCGCCGCCCACCCGGGCGGCGGGGCGCTGTCGTCTGCCGGGCAGTCCGCCGGCCGCCGGCTGGGGCGGACCGGGCCGGTGGGTCGGGTGGGGCGCCGGCGCGTGCGGCCTGGCCGCCGGCGGACGCCCGGCGACCTAGCGTGGACGCCGATCCACAGCGCCGCCGACCGAGAGCAGGCTCCACCGTGCAGCACCCCGTCGCCCGGCGTCCCCGTCGAGTCCTCCGAGCCGCACTGCTGATCGGCGCGGTGCTCGCGGGCACCGTCGGCTGCGGTGGGGGCACCGAGCCGGTCGCCGAGCCGGCGCCCACGTCGTCCACCCCTCCGCCGCCGCCCCCGCCCCCGGTGCTGTGGCCGCTGACCGGGGTGGAGAGCGGTGAGGTGCCGCCCCGCCCGGCGCTCGCGGTGAAGATCGAGAACTCGGTCGCCGCGCGGCCGCAGACCGGGCTGAACGCCGCTGACATGGTCTGGGAGGAGGTCGTCGAGGGCGGCATCACCCGCTACGTCGCGGTCTACCACTCCACGCTGCCGCCGCAGATCGGGCCGGTGCGCTCGGTGCGGCCGATGGACGCGGCGATCGCCGGCCCGCTGCACGGCCTGTTCGCGTTCTCCGGCGGGCAGCGGCCGTTCATCGACGCCGCCGCCGACGCCGGACTGCAGATCATCAGCCAGGACGCCGGCGCACCCGGGTTCGCGCGGATCGACACCCGTTCGGCGCCGCACAACGTCTACGCGGACCCGGCGGCGCTGGTCGCCCAGGCCGATGCCGGGCACCTGGCCGCGCCGCCGCCCCAGTTCGAGATCGCCCCCGCCGACGGCCAGCCGACCGCCGTCGTCGGCGGCACACCGGCGACCACCCTGCAGCTGAAGCTGTCGGGGGTGAGCCGGCCGCAGTGGACCTGGAGCCCGCCGGACGGCCGGTGGGTTCGGGCCGAGGGCACCACACCCGCGGTCGAGGCCGACGGGACGCCGATGCGCGCGGTGAACGTCGTCGTGCTGCGGGTCGACGTGCAGAACACCGCGTTCACCGACCCGGCGGGCAACCCGGTGCCCGAGACGGTGCTGACCGGCACCGGCGCCGCGGTGGTCGCCACCGGTGGCCACACCGTGCAGGCGACCTGGACCAAGGCCGGCGTCGCCGACCGGTTCATCCTCAGCGGGCCCGACGGCATGCCGGTGCAGCTGGGCGCGGGCAACACCTGGGTCGAGCTGGTGCCCAACGGCACCGGGGACGTCGTCGTCGGCTGATCCGCGGACCGGCGGGGGCTGCTGTTCCTGCTGTGACGGGCGGGTCGTGGCGCGCATGTTGCTGACCGGAACGGCGGCCCCGGACTGGCAGCCTCCGGTGGGTGCGCTCCTCTCTCCCCGTGACCCGTCCCGACCTCGTCGGTGAGCGGGCCCCCGGCCGGCGTGACCGGAGCGTGCCATGAACCCGGACCAGCAGCGGCCGCTGCCGGCACGCCTGGACCCGCGGGTGGGCCGGCCTCCGGGCAGTCCGGCATGGGGCGGGGCGGGCCGGGGTTCGCGGCGGACCGCCGTCCTCGCGCGGTGCGTCGCCGCGGTGCTCAGCGCGGTGCTGCTGGCCGGGAGCGGCTGGGGCTGGAACCTGGCCCGGGTCGCCGAGGCCAGCGTCAGCCGCACCGACGCCATCCCCGACAGCGGGAACTCCGACGTCAACGGCGGGGCGCACGCCGGGTCGGAGATGAACCTGCTGCTGGTCGGGATGGACTCGCGCAAGGGGCTCACCCCCGAGCAGCAGCGGCTGTTCAGCACCGGTGAGGCCGACGGGGTGCTCAACACCGACTCGATGATGCTGGTGCACGTGCCGGCCGACGGGTCGGCCGCGTCGTTCGTCTCGCTGCCGCGGGACACCTACGTGTCGATCCCGGGGTACGGCAAGGGGCGGCTCAACTCCGCCTACGCCCGCGGCTACAACGCCGCGCCGGGCGGGGAGGTCGAGAAGGACGCCGCCGGGGCGCAGCTGCTGGTGCAGACGGTCAGCCAGTTCACCGGGCTGCGGATCGACCACTTCGCCGAGATCAACCTGCTGGGGTTCATCAACCTCAGCACCATCGTCGGTGGCGTGGAGGTCAACCTCTGCGAGGCCACCCGCGACGCCTACTCGGGGGCGGACTTCCCGGCCGGCGTGCAGACGATCACCGGTGCGGACGCGCTGAAGTTCGTCCGCCAGCGGCACGGACTGCGGTCCGACCTGGACCGGGTGGTGCGGCAGCAGGTCTACATCGCCGGGATGCTGCGCAACGTGCTCTCCTCGAACCTGCTGCTCGACCTGGGCAAGCAGCAGGCGATCGTCGAGCAGGTCGGCAGCAGCATCACCTTCGACCGGGGGCTGGACGTCTTCGACCTGGCCGCCCAGATGCAGAACGTGCAGCCGGGGAACCTCACCTTCCAGACCATCCCGGGCCTCACCGACGCCACGGTCGCCGGCTCCGACGTGCTCCAGCCGCCCAGCCAGGCGGTGGTCAACGACTTCTTCGCGTCGCTGACCGCCGACCCCGCGCCCGCCGCGCCGGCGGCCGCGCCGTCCAGCACGGCCCCGGCCCTGGCCCCCTCGGCGGTGACCGTGAGCGTGCTCAACGGCTCCGGGGTCTCCGGCGCCGCGGCCACCGCGGCCACCGCGCTGACGGCCGGCGGCTTCCAGGCCAGCAGCGGCGGCAACGCCGCCAGCACCGGGACGACGACGGTGCGGCACCGCACCGGGGACGAGGCCGCCGCCGCGCTGGTCGCCGCCCAGGTCCCCGGCGCGGCGGTGGCCGTGGACGACAGCCTGCCGGCGGGCGCCGTGCAGCTGGTCATCGGCGGTGACTACAACGGCGTCGGGCAGGCGGTCACCGTCACGGCGCCGGCGTCCAGCGGCCTGGAGACCAACGAGCGGACGGCGACCGACAGCAGCTGCATCAACTAGCGCGGGCGCCTTCCCTGTTACGCGCCCGCGCAGTGGCGCAGGGGTGGGGGGGGGGGCGGGGGGGGGGGGGGGGGGGGGGGGGGGGGGGGGGGGGGGGGGGGGGGGGGGGGGGGGGGGGGGGGGGGGGGGGGGGGGGGGGGGGGGGGGGGGGGGGGGGGGGGGGG